>CAZYPJ010000026.1:0-25019 GCA_964649365.1 uncultured Anaerolineales bacterium
CCAGTGCTGGTGGGGCTGGGCGGCGTGATCCTCTATGCTGTGCGGGGCGATTCGCGCGCTAAGCTGGTGGTTGAGAATGGCCACGAAAAGCCAGCGCCCTTTGTCCTGCTGGTGATCTACTGGTCTTTCCTCGCTTTCGTGGTCTATAGCTGGGCCGGGGAAAAGATGCCCTGGCTCACCATGCACCTGGTGGTTCCCTTGCACCTTTTGGCGGGGTGGGCGGTGGGCCGCCTTCTCGAAACCGACTGGGCCGAGATTCGCGCCAAGCGTGGACTGTGGCTGTTGCTGCTGGTTCCCATGTTGGTGTACACCGTGGCGCGGCTGCTGAGTACGCGCCTTTCCTTCGGCACTTCGACCGATGCCTTGAGCCAATCTATGGCCTGGTTCACTGCGCTGGTAGTGGGGGCGATCCTGGTGGGCTTTGTCTGGGCCATCTGGCGCAAGCTGGGGAGACAGCAATCATGGCGCATGGTTGCGTTGGCGCTGATGATCACGCTGGCGGCGGCGACCATCCGCTTTGCTTGGATGGCCTCGTTCATCAACGCCGATATCGCCACCGAGTTTTTGGTCTATGCCCAGGGCACGCCCGATACGCGGCTGGTGACGAAGGAATTGGAGACCATGTCGCGCCGACTAACTGGCGGCCTGCACATGAAGGTGGCCTACGACGACGATTCTAGTTGGCCGTTCGTGTGGTACCTGCGTAATTTCGATAACGCCCAGTTCTATGGCAAAAAGCCCGGCGGTCCGTTCGACGCCGAAGCCGTGATCGTCGGCCCGGCCAACGAGGCGGCAGTCAAGCCGTTGCTGGGCAACAAATACTATCGGCGGCAATATCGCCTAATCTGGTGGCCCAACCAGGATTGGTACAACAACTTTACACCCAAGACGCTCTGGACCGCTCTGACCGACAAGAACGAACGTCGCAAGTTTTGGGATGTAGTCTGGAATCGCAAGCACGAGGCTTCGCTCACGGCCTGGCCCTTTGTGCACAACTTTGCGCTCTATGTGCGGCGCGACGTGGCGCAGCAACTGTGGGATTACGGCCCAGAGGCGCTGGCCGTGGCCGGCGAATTGCCCGGCGATGAATACGCCGAAAAGTGGAAGCAAATACAGGCTACGAGCACCTTCGGGTCGCTGGGCAGCGAACCCGGCCAGTTGCGCTCTCCCAAGGGGATCGCGCTGGACGCCCAGGGCAACATCTATATCGCCGACAGCTACAACCATCGCATCCAGGTGCTCGACCCGAATGGCCAGCCTTTGCGCCAGTGGGGCAGCGAAGGCTCTGGTCAGGGGCAGTTCAAAGAGCCGTGGGGCGTGGCCGTGGGGCCGAACGGCGACGTGTATGTGGCCGATACCTGGAACCATCGCATCCAGGTGTTCGACAACGAAGGCAAGTTCAAGTTCATGTGGGGTTTGTTCGGCGAGGCGCCCGAGCCGATGTCGCCGGGCAACGTCCTCTATGGGCCGCGCGACATTGCTATTGACGCCAACGGCTTCTTGTACATCAGCGATACCGGCAACAAGCGTATCGTCAAATACAACGCCGAGGGCGCGATGCTCGGCGCCATCGGCGGGGTGGGCGACGCTGAAGGGCAATTACAGGAGCCGGTGGGCGTATCTGTGGATAGCGACGGTTTCATCTATGTGGCCGATACCTGGAACTTACGTATCCAGGTGTTCGACGACAAGCTCAACTTTGTGCGCAGTTGGCCGGTTTATGCCTGGGAGGGCATGTCAGTGGTCAACAAGCCCTACCTGGCGGTGGACAAGGACGGCAACGTCTATACGACCGACCCCGAGGCTTATCGTGTGATCAAGTTCGACCGTCAGGGCAAACTCATCAGCCTATGGGGCCAGTTCGGTACGGACTTGGCTTCGATGAACTTGCCCACCGGCATCAAGGTGGACGAAGCGAAAGGCCGCATCCTGGTGACCGATTCGGAGAACCATCGCGTGCTGGCGTTCTCGACGAGCCAACCTTAACGTTTGTGGCGATTGCAGCGATGAGGTGAGCCGGTGAGACTCTACGAATATCAATCCAAGCGACTGCTGGCGGCGCGCGGCGTGCCCACGCCCGATGGCGACGTGGCCAACAGCGCGCCGATGGCGCAGCTCGTCGCCGAGCGGCTGGGCGGGCGCGTGGCGCTCAAAGCTCAGGTGCCGGTGGGTGGGCGCGGCAAAGCAGGAGGCGTCGCTCTAGCCAACACTGTGCAACAGGCCGGCGAGATTGCAGCGCGGTTGCTAGGCAGTATGCTCAAAGGAGTCCCGGTCCGTCATTTGCTCGTCGAACGCGCTATTTCAATCGCGCAGGAGTTGTATCTCGGTCTGGCGCTCGACCGCAGCGCCCGCCGTATGATCCTGATGGCGTCGGCGCTGGGCGGCGTGGACATCGAAGAGACGGCGCTCGCCCACCCCGAACGCATCCATCGGCAGGCCATTGATCCTTTTCTCGGCCTACGTACTTATCAGGCCACCGCTGCGGCGGCTGCGATTGGCATCCCGCGCGACCTGTGGCCCGCGTTCCGCGCCACGGCGTTGGCGCTCTATGACCTGGCGCGCGACGCCGAGGCCACGTTGGTCGAGATCAACCCTCTGGTCATTACCCAAGAAGGGGGCTTGGTGGCGCTGGACGCCAAGATTACCCTGGACGACAGCGCCCTCTTTCGCCACGCCGGCTTGCTCGCCCTGCGCGACCCATTGGAAGAGCCGGAGCCAGAGCGCCGGGCGCGAGAAGCCGGCATCAGCTATGTCAAACTCGATGGGCGCATCGGCTGCATGGTAAACGGCGCCGGCTTGGCAATGGCGACGATGGATGTCATCAAGCTCTATGGCGGCGAACCGGCCAATTTTCTGGACATCGGCGGCGGCGCGCGCGCCGAGCGGGTTACAGCGGCGCTGAACATCATTCTCTCCGATCCCGATGTGGCGGCGGTGCTGATCAACATTTTTGGCGGCATCACCCGCTGCGACGAAGTGGCGCGCGGCGTCGTCGAGGCGCTGGGCCAGGCGTCGCGCCGGGTTCCGCTGGTCGTTCGGCTGGTGGGCACCAACGAGGCCGAGGGGCGTCGCATCCTGGAGCAGGCGCAACTCGTCGCCGCCAAGACGCTTTCCGAAGGGGCGCGCCTGGCTGTGGCCGCCGCCGGGGGGGCGCTATGAGTATCCTGGTGGATGGCGCGACGCGGGTTCTAGTGCAGGGCATCACGGGCCGCGAGGGGGCCTTTCACACCCGGCAGATGCTCGATTATGGCACGCGCGTCGTCGGCGGCGTGACGCCGGGCAAGGGCGGGCAGAGCGTCGAAGGTGTACCGGTGTTCGACGACATGGCCGCGGCGGTGGCCGAGACCGGCGCCAACACCTCGGTCATCTATGTGCCCGCGCCCCACGCCCCCGATGCGATTCTCGAAGCCGCCGACGCGGGCATTGCGCTCATTGTCTGCATCACCGAGGGGGTGCCCGTGTGGGAGATGGCGCGGGTGGCCCGTTACCTCGAAGGCAAACCCGTGCGCCTGTTGGGGCCAAACTGCCCGGGCGTCACGTCGCCGGGCCTCGCCAAAGTGGGCATCATCCCTGGCGCGATCCATCGGCCAGGCGGCGTGGGTGTGGTCTCGCGCAGCGGCACGCTGACCTACGAGGTGGTGTGGGCGTTGACACAAGCTGGCCTGGGGCAATCCACTTGCGTGGGCATCGGCGGCGACCCGATTCAAGGGCTGACCTTTGTGGATGTGCTGCGTTTGTTCGAGCGCGACCCGCAGACGCGCGCCGTCGCCATGATCGGCGAGATCGGCGGCAGCGCCGAGGAAGAAGCCGCCCAGGTAATCGCCGCCGAGTTGACCAAGCCCGTGGTAACTTTTATCGCCGGGCGCACGGCCCCGCCCGAGCGGCGCATGGGTCACGCTGGCGCCATCATTTCGGGCGGCAGCGGGCGCGCCGAAGACAAGATCGCCGCATTGCGCCAGGCTGGCGCGCGCATCGCCGACTATCCCGAGCAGATAGCCGCCTTGTTGATGGACTTGATATGATACTTTCGACAGCAATTCGCGCCTGGTTATTCGATTTCGATGGCACATTGGTAGAGCCAAGCATTGATTTTGATGCGATGCGCCGCGCCGTGCTTGAGATTGTAGCGCGCTATGGCCTCGATCCTGAGCCGCTGGCCCGCATGTACACGCTGGAATTGATCGAACGGGTGGAAGCCCAGCTGATACGGCGTGGCGATGGCCTGGCGCGCGCTTTTGTGCGTGAGGCGGAAGAGGCGATTGTGGCCATCGAAATCGAGGCGGCGCGTAACGTCTCGGCCTACGAGGGCGCGCCCGACATGTTGCTGCGGCTAATGGCCTTGGGCTATCGCGTGGGCATCGTGACACGCAACTGCCGCGCGGCGGTGGAACAGGTCATGGCGCGCAACGACCTGCGTTGCGACGTTTTGCTAACGCGTGACGATGTGGCCCAGGTCAAGCCCGATCCCCGGCATCTGCTCGCGGCGCTTGCGGCGCTGGATGTGCTGCCCCAACAGGCGGCCATGTGCGGCGATCACCCGATGGACATCGCCGCCGGGCGCGCCATCGGCGCGACGCTGACGGTAGGGGTGTTGCGCCCCGGGGTCGCGCCCGACTATTTCGCTGAGGCGCAGCCCGACCTGGTTCTCGCGCGAGTGGTAGATTTGCTGGATTATTTACCCGATTCTCTGTCCGATCAGCAGAAAAACGCCCCATAGGCTTTGACAAACGCTGGTTTCCGCGTTATGATAGCTATGTAGAAACGACATATGAGGTCCACGATGTCCCAACGCTCGCTGAGGAACGGGGAACAATCACCCAGACGGTTGGTCGCAAGGCCAGGTCATTTGCTTTAGCATGACTTGGCCTTTTTTATTGCGGGGCGTTGTCGTAGTAATGGGCAACAAGGAGGCTGCCTGTGGCGATTGCCAAGATGATGTCACCTGAAACGACGGAAGGAACCAGCGCCGTGGCCGAACGCAAGCGCAAGCAAGGGCGCGTGCGTGTGTTCGGCAAATGGTGCAAAGGGTGTGGTCTGTGCATTGCGTTCTGTCCTCAACAGGTATTCGCCGAAAACACCAATCATCACCCGGTCGTGGCGCATCCCGAGCGCTGTGTCGCCTGTCAGTGGTGCGCGATACATTGCCCCGATTTCGCTATCGTCGTCGAGGTGGTGGATCCTGCGGAGGTCCAAACGGGCAAATGACGGCAAGATTAGTGCAAGGTAACGCAGCCTGCGCCGAGGGGGCGCTGGTGGCAGGCTGCCGTTTCTACGCGGGCTATCCCATCACGCCCTCGACCGAGATCGCCGAGATCCTCTCGCGCGAACTGCCCGCAGTGGGCGGCAAGTTTATTCAGATGGAGGACGAGATCGCTTCCATCGCCGCTGTGATCGGCGCGTCGGTAGGGGGGCTGAAATCCATGACGGCCACTAGCGGGCCGGGGTTCTCGTTGATGCAGGAGAACTTGGGCTATGCCGCCGCTACCGAGATTCCCTGCGTGATTGTGGACGTGCAGCGCACCGGCCCCAGCACGGGCCTGCCCACCGAGGTGTCGCAGGGCGATGTGATGCAAGCTCGCTGGGGCACGCACGGCGACCACCCCATTATCGCGTTGTGTCCCTCGTCGGTGCCTGAGGCGTTCTATCTCACCATCGAAGCGTTCAACTTTTCTGAAAAGTACCGCACACCCGTGATCCTGCTGATGGACGAGGTCATCGGCCACATGCGTGAACCGTTCGACGTGGACGGCAGCGCGGTGGTCGAGGTGGTGGATCGCATGAGCACCGATGTGCCCCCCGAGTGGTACTTTCCTTACGACGAAACGACCGATGTGCCGCCGCTGGTCAGCTTTGGCGAGGGATTCCGCTATCACATCACCGGTCTGTTGCACGACCGGGCAGGCTTTCCCACCTATCGCCAAGACGAGATTAATCCCTGGTGGCGCCGCGTCTTTGCCAAGATTGAGCACAACATAGACAGCATCTATATGTACGACGCCGACGGCCTCGACCAGGCGCGCACCGTGGTTATCTCCTATGGCTCGGCGGCGCGCTCGGCGGCGTATGCCGTCAAGCTGGCCCGCGCCAGGCGCTACAAGGTGGGGCTGGTGGTGCTCAAGACCATCTGGCCCTTTAACGACGCCGTAATCGAAAATCTGGCCGGCGCCGCTCATCGCGTTATTGTGCCCGAGATGAATCTGGGGCAGTTGGCCAACGAAATCGAGCGCGTCGTCGGGCGCGGTAAGGTCAAGCGCGTCAACCGCGTGGACGGCGAGTTGATCGCCCCGCGCCAAATCTTGGAAGCCATCGAGGGGAATTAGCGATGAGAGAAGAGGTTGACGTTTACGAATATCTACGCCACAAAAAAAAGTTCCCCGGCGTCTGGTGCGCGGGGTGCGGCATCGGCATTGTGCTGGGGGCCATCATTCGCGCCGTGGATCGCATGAAACTGGACAAAGACAAGGTGGCGATGGTCTCGGGCATCGGTTGCAGCGGCCGGATGTCGGTGTATGTGGATTTCAATACCATGCACACCACCCACGGGCGCGCCCTGGCCTTTGCCACCGGGTTAAAGATGGCGCGGCCCGACCTACACGTGTTGGTGGTGATGGGCGATGGCGACGCCCTGGCGATTGGCGGCAACCATTTCATTCACGCCGCGCGCCGCAACATTGATCTCACCGCCATCGTCATCAACAACAGCATCTATGGCATGACGGGCGGGCAGTATTCGCCCGCGACGCCGGCGGGCGCGTTCACCGCTACCGATCCTTACGGCCATATCGAACGCCCCTTTTCGCCCTGCGATCTGGCGCAGGCGGCGGGCGCATCGTTCGTGGCGCGCAGCACGGTCTATCACGCCCGCGAGATGGATCGGTTCATCGAGCAGGCCATGCTCAAAAAGGGCTTTGCGCTGATGGAGGCGGTGAGCTACTGCCACACCACTTTTGGGCGGTTGAACAAAGCGGGGTCGGCAGTTGACATGATGCGCGCTTTGAAGGACAATAGCGTCTCGGTGGAGGCCGCGGCCAAGCTGAGCGAGGCGGAGCGCCAGAGCAAGATCGTGCGCGGCGTGCTGGTGGATCGCGATATTCCCGAATACATCGAAGAATACGATAAGATCATTGCGCGCGCCCAGGCGATGGCCTGAGCGCCGACGCAAGGAACCGAGGAGCCTGATGGACGGACGATACGAGGTGCGCTTGGCGGGCGAAGGCGGCCAGGGGCTGATCCTGGCGGGGCTGATTCTGGCCGAGGCGGCGGTCATCTATGACCACAAGCACGCCTGCCAGACTCAATCCTACGGCCCAGAGGCGCGCGGCGGGGCCAGCAAATCCGAAGTAGTAATAGATAACGAGCCGATTGATTACCCCAAGGTAATCTCGGCGGACGCCTTGTTGGCCATGAGCCAGGAGGCGTGCGACAAGTATTATCACGATCTCAAGCGCGAGGGGCTGCTGATCGTGGATTCGGTCAATGTGCAGCGCGTGCCCACCAACCGCGCCTATTCGGCGCCTATCACCAAGATCGCCGAAGAGGCCACCGGGCGTAGCATCACGGCTAACGTAGTAGGCTTGGGCGTGCTGGTGGGCTTGACAGGCGTGGTATCGCGCCAGGCGCTGGAGGCGGCGGTGACGGCCCGCGCCCCGCGCGGCACTGCCGAACTGAACATGAAGGCGTTGGCCGCCGGTTTCGAGGCCGCTGAAAAGCTCAAGGCCAGGCCCGAGTGACCGCGCGCCCCATGCCTCAGAAGGTCGAGGTGCTCGCCAGCGAGCGTGTGCTCGATGGCTTTTTTCGGGTAGATCGCGTGCGGCTGCGCTATGAGCAGTACGACGGCGCGATGAGCGCGCCTGTTGAGCGGCTGGTGTTCGAGCGAGGTGATGCGGTCGCTGTGTTGCCTTACGACGGCGAGCGCCGTCAGGTAGTGCTGGTGCAGCAATTCCGCTATCCCACCTATGCCCGCGAGCTGCGCGACGGCTGGCTATGGGAGATCATCGCCGGGATGCTGGATGAGGGCGAGACCGCGCTGGACGCAGTGCGCCGCGAGGCGCTGGAGGAGGCGGGCTATGCTCTGGGAGAATTGCACCCCATCGCTGTGTTCTATGTCAGCCCGGGCGGGAGCACTGAGCGGATTCACCTCTATTGGTCGCCGGCGACGCGGCAAACCCAAGTGAGCGCGGGCGGCGGCTTGCCTGGCCATGAGGATATTCGCGTATGCGCCTTTGACCTGGACGAGGCGCTGCGCATGATCGCGGATGGGCGTATCGTGGACGCCAAGACCATTATCGCGCTGCAATATCTCGCGCTGCACGCGCCGTCTGTGTGACCTTATCGCTGCCTAATGTACAACGCCGACGCAAACCCGCTGCGCCATACACAGCGGGTTTGTTCTTGGAGGGCGTCGTGGACGACCGCATCGCATTGCAATCTATTGTGCAAGCCTGGCTCGACCGCCTGCCGCTGCGACGGCGGGTCATCGCCTATATGATGGCCCAGACGCACGGCGCCTATCTCGTCGGCGGCGCAGTGCGCGACCTATTGCTGGGGCGCGCTACTTGCGATCTCGATCTTGCCGTCGAGCGCGACGCCATGCTCTTGGCGCGCCAACTGGCCGACCATTTGCGCGCTGCCTATGTGCCGCTAGACGAAGCGCGTGATGTGGCGCGGGTAGTCGTTCGCGTCGGCGCCGAGCAGCGCCATGTAGATATCGCCCGGCTGCGCGCCGAGGGCATCGAAGCCGACTTGTGGGCGCGCGATTACACCATCAACGCGATGGCTATCCCACTGCGGGGCGATCTGGACGCCTTCCTCGACCCAACGGGCGGGCGGGCCGACCTCGCGGCGCGCCGCTTGCGCGCCGCCAGCGCCAGCGTCTTTGAGGACGACCCTGCGCGCATTTTGCGCGGCGCGCGCCAGCGCGCCGCGCTGGGGTTCGATCTGACCCCCGAGACGGAAACGCTGGCCCGCGCCTCGGTGGGCGCACTGGCGCGCGTATCGGCGGAGCGCATCCGCGACGAGTTGTGGCTAATCCTGGCCGAACCGCACGCCGCCGCCAGCCTGGCCTATGCCGCCGACTTGGGCGTGTGGCGGGTGTTGCTTCCCGAATTGACGCCGGGCGGCGCGTTGGAGCAGGCGCTCGCCACGCTGGACGCGCTGGAGGCCGATTTCGGGGGCTGGGCCGTGGGGGGGAATGTGGTGGATGAAAGCGACGATCCCAACGGCCTGGCCCGCTTTCGCGCTGATCTGCGCGCGCATTGGGCTGAAGAGCTATCCTTTGGCCGCGCGCGTTGGCAGGCGCTCAAGTGGATGGCGTTTATCGGCGCCTGCTCTGTTGTTGCGGTGGAGGAGATCGCCCAACGCCTGCGTTTGAGCGTGCGCGAGGTCGAGTTCATAGGCCGTGTGCGCGCCGCCGTGGATGCGCCGTTGCGTTGGGCCGCCGAGGCCGCTTCGGGCGCGCCCGATGCGCTGGGCGCCTATCGCTACTATCGCAGCGCCGGCTCTGCCGGCGTGGATGCGGCGATCCTGGCTCTGGCGATGCAGCGAGCGCGGCCTTACCTGGCCGATGCGACCCGGCTATGCGCCTGCGTCGAGCGCTTGCTGGATGCCTGGTTCGTCCAACGCGCCCGCTTGCTAGATCCCCCGCAATTGCTATCGGGCGGCGACCTCATGGACGCGCTGCACATGAAACCTGGGCCGGCGGTGGGTCGAATGCTCGAAGCCATCCGCGAAGCCCAGGTTCAAGGTTGGGTGTATACCCGCGATGAGGCGCTCCGCTATGCGCGAGAGCGCGCCGAGGGCCAATAGTTCATTGCCGCAACGCTATTCGCGACCAGTGACCGCCTCGCCCCGATTCATCAGCAAGGGCAAGAGCGGCGGCGCGGGGAGAGTGTCGTTGGCGGCGCCGGTCGGCGTGGCCGTCGCTGTCGCAGTGGGCATGGGCGGCACCGTGGGCGCCGGCCAGATGTGCTCTCGCACGATCAACGGCAAGAGCAGCGTGCGCACCTCGCACTGTTCCAGCTTGACGTCGTCAATCGCTACTTCCGACCAACGTCCCGTGTCCCACACGATCACTGGGTTGCCCAGGTAGAGGCTGCGCGGTCGCCAATACGAGACGCCGCGCCCTCGCTCGACGCCATCTATCTTTAGTATGAACGTCGTCTCGCGACGTTCGAGTTCCAGCGCGTGCCAATTCGCGTCGCCCGGCGTCCCTGTCCAAACCGTTTGCCCCAGGAGCTTGACCGTGTAGGTCAGCGCCCGCTGCTGGATGCTCACAATATCCTCGATCCCATACGGGTCAGGCGAGTAGGCCAGGCTGCGCTCGCCGTCGTAGGTCGCCGACCCCACGCCGATAGTACTGCCGTAGGCCGTGGGTGCGGCGAACGCAAAGCGGAATGAGAGTTTGACGTCAGCGATAAGCGGCCAAGCGCGATCCACCCACGCGATGGGGAACGCTTCGGCAGAGCCGACGCCGTTGCGCAACCAGAGCGCCCCGCCCTCGATGGCCACCGTGCCCTGCGCGGGGTCGTAATCCCATCCCTCGGTGAGGCCGGCATCGAAATCATCCAGCCACAACGTCTGCCACGATTCGCACTCGCTGGGTATGTGGCCCGTCGGCGTGGCGGCGGGCGTGGGGGCGTAGGTGGATGTAGCCGTCGGCGTGGCAGTGGGCGCGGGTGGACTGCCGAGCACGACCAGTTCGGCGTCGTCCCAATAGGAATCGTTGTGCTTGACGGGCCGCGTCTGCGTCCCGCGAATCCACACGCTTAGCTTGCCCGAAGCGGTGTAGGCGTCCAGCGTCAGATGCACCCACTGGTCATGTTTCACCACCGGCTCGGCCCAGATGATGTCATCGGATGTCCAATCGCTGCCGCCGGTGGGGTCAATGCCCAGCGAGGAGGCGTAGCTGCCATCTTGGAAGGAATGGGCAGGGATGTCCTTCTGGCTCGACCAGGCCCAGACCCAGGCCGAAAAGCGCACCCACGACCCCGGTTCCACCTCGACGATCTGATATAGCCCGGCCTCGTGCGTGCCGTAGGTGGTAAAGAACTTGTGCGCCTTGGCGCCGCTGCGCACCCGCGCCGTGCCCTGCTCGGGTTTGTACTCGGGCCGCCGATTATAGGAGAGGGGGTTGCAATTGGGGTCGTAATCGGGACAGCTTTGATCGTTGTTGTACCATAGCTCCCAACCGTCAGCCACTTCTAGCTCTCCGGCCCAGACGCCGGTGTAGGGGTCATGCCGATAGCTGAATGCGCCCTCGAAATCGCCGTTTTCCAGCAAATTGTCGCTCACGGCCGGCGCAGGAAGCGCGCGAGCGCCCACCATGCCCGATAGCGGGCCAATCGCCAGTATGACCCATATCACTACTGTGAAAACCAAAACACGCTGTCGCATGGTATGTCTCCTTCCAGGTCGCGCACACCATTTCTGTGCAAAATATAACATATTTACGCTTGACATACAATGCGAAAAGCGACTACGATACTGGTTGTCGCTAGATAAGAAAAGACCATCTGACCGCAAGCCCATATTCGCGAGTTGCCAGGGTATGTGGCGAATGGGCAGTTCTTGCTTTCGGCGCACAAGATGCTCGCGGGCCTACAAACCCAGCTTGTCCCAAAAAGCTTCAGCTAGGGTCTCAATAAAACCAAGCACATGGAGGCGGCGCCGCCCAGGCAGGCGCGGCGCAGACGGTTGCGTGGGGCGCAGCCCGTTCCGCAGCGGCAGGCCGGCGCGCAGCATGAGATATTGCGCCCAGAGCGCCTGCTCGCGTTTGACCGTGACCAGAATCACTTCGCCTTCTGCATCAGGAGCAAAGAGCAACCCCCAGGTTTTGATACCGTGATCTTCCAGGTACTCTTGGATCTGGTTGACGCTCCAGGGGCAACTCGCTTCGTCTATCAAGAATGTAATGGAGGGGCCATACAGCGCATCTTGGACACATGCGACGATAGGGGATACAAAGTCGAGTTGAGAGCCGGCGCGCAGTAGCTGATCGCTCATGTAACCTCCTGATTAAGAACATTTGTTCTAATACAAGATAGCAGCACTTGCCGAATCAGCAAACGGGATGAAACGGGATGAAATACGCCAGGTTGGAACGGACGCCTTCACCAGTCGGGGTGTGTTGGTATGTTCCATACGATTCTATTCGCAATTCTAGATGTGATGGCTACTCAAACGGAGGGTTTCCTCTTGGGGATGGCCACCGCTGTGGTGATCGGCCGGATCGTAACCTGGTATCGCAAAATGAAAGGTGCAATCCAAGCGCCATATAAGCCGTTGAAAGTGGAACTGCCGACGAAAGAGACGCCCGCTGAGGTAGTCAACAAGTCTTGGGCCGCTCAATGGGTGCTACGACTTTTTTGGTGGGGGATCATACTGGGCGTCGGTTATCTCATCTGGGATGCGCTAAAACAGCCCTAGCGATTTACCGCAAGACGAGGCTGAAACGGTTAATTGGCTAGGCTGGCATAGGGCGATCATGAAAGCATTTGACATCCCATTGCCCCACCATATAATAGCCTTCTAGGCTTCTGGCTATGTCGTCATGATGCGTGCACCACACCCTGCGGGGCGCACGCGCCCCCGGTGTTTGCGGTGTTCCCAGTCCAGAAAGGGGAAACCACGTTATGCGCCCAAGAGACATCCGTTTACTCATTCTGATCGTCGTCGTCACGGCGATCGCGGTGTGGGCGGCGTTGCCCACCAACCCGGGCATTCACCTTACCATCGGCAAGAACAAGATTGACCGCGATATCAAGATCTACCAGGGGCTTGACCTCCAGGGTGGGATGGAGGTTTTGCTGGAGGCCGACGTCCCAGCGGATCAATCCATTGACTCGGAGTCAATGGCGGCGGCCAAAAGCATCGTCGAAAGCCGCGTCAACGGCCTGGGCGTCACCGAGCCGATTGTGCAATCGGTGGGCAGCCGCCGTATTCTGGTGGGCCTCCCCGGCATCCAGGACCCCGAAGCCGCCATTGCTACATTGCGCCAGACGGGTTTGATGGAATGGGTGGACACAGGTTCCACCTATCTGGAACCTGGAACCAAGATCAAGACCGACATCGCCACATCGGCGGAATCTAGCGAGGAAGTGACCCCCACCGAGACGATTTACAAGACGATCCTGACTGGCGCTGACCTGAAGAGCGCCTCAGTGGCTTTTAATGACCAGACAGGTATGCCCGAGATTGCTTTTATCCTGAACTCGGATGGAGCCAAGACTTTTGCAGACCACACGGCCAACAACATCAACAGGTATCTGGCTATCGCGCTGGACAAGGTCGTCATTTCTTGCCCGAGCATCAACTCGGCCATTCCCGGCGGAGAGGGTCGCATCACCGGCCAGTTCACCGCTGAAGAAGCGCAATCCATGGTGCTGCAACTGCGCTACGGCTCGTTGCCCGTGCCGCTCAAGGTGATTGACACGCGCGGCGTCGGCCCCACCCTGGGCCAAGATTCGGTGCAAAAGAGCGTGCGCGCTGGCGTCATCGGCCTGATTATCGTCTTGCTGTTCATGCTGATCTACTATCGCCTGCCCGGCTTTTTGGCCGACCTGGCGCTTATCATCTATGCGCTGCTTACGCTGGCAGTGTTCAAGCTGATCCCGGTGACGTTGACGCTGCCGGGCATTGCCGGGTTCTTGCTCTCGGTGGGCATGGCGGTGGACGCCAACATCCTCATCTTTGAGCGTATGCGCGAAGAATTGCGCCAGGGGCGCACCTTGCAGCGAGCCATCGAATCGGGCTTTCGCCGCGCCTGGACTACCATCTGGGAGTCCAACGTTTCGACTTGGATCACTTGCGCCATTCTCTTTATCTTTGGCAATAGCTTTGGCGCGAGTGTGGTCAAGGGGTTTGCCGTCACGCTGGCCCTGGGCGTCGCGATCAATATGTTCACCGCCGTGACGGTGACGCGCACCTTTGTGCATTCGGCCTTTGCCATCGGCGGCGAAAAGCTGCGCGAACACAAGTGGCTGATGGGCGTCTAGGGAGGATCAGGAGGAGATATGTTTAGCCTTGTACAAAAGCGCAAGTGGTATTTTCTGATCTCGGCCATCTTGATCGTCCCTGGCCTATTGGCGATGATCTATTCGCTCATCGCGTTCGGCTCGCCGGTGCGCCTGAGTATTGATTTCAGCAGCGGCTCGCTGCTCGAATTGCAGTTCGAGCAAGCGGTGTCGCTGGCCGACGTACGCGCGGCGGTGGCCGACGCTGGCCTGGCCGAGGGGACCGTGCAGGCTGTGCGCGATGATCGCACTATCGCCATTCGTTCCAAGCCGATGGAAGTAGCGGATAAAGAAGCGCTCAAGGCCAAGCTGGCCGACCAATTCGGCGCGGCCACAGAATTACGGTTCGAGAGCGTCGGCCCCACGGTGGGGCGCGAGACGACGCGCGCGGCGCTGCTGGCCATTGTGGCCACCTCGATCTGCATCTTGATCTTTATCGCGATTGCCTTTCGCGCTGTGCCCAACCGTTTTCGCTACGGCGTCTGCGCCATCGCTAAAATGCTGCACGATGTGATCTTTCTCATGGGCGTCGTCAGCATCCTGGGCCTGGCGGCGGGCTGGGAGGCCGATTCGCTGTTGCTGACCGCCGCCTTGACGGTAGTAGGCTTTTCGGTGCAGGATGTGATCGTGGTGTTCGACCGCATCCGCGAGAATATCACCCGGCGGCGCGGCGAGCCGTTCGAGACCATCGTCAACCGCAGCCTGCTCGAAACGCTGCACCGGTCGTTGGCCACGCAGCTCAACGCCATTTTCATCATGGTGGCCATCATCTTTTTCGGCGGCGTCACCATCAAGCAGTTCATGATTACCATGCTGGTGGGTATGGTCGCCGGCACCTACTCCTCGCTCTTTTTCGCTGTGCCCCTGCTGGTGGCGTGGGATAAGGGCGAGTTGGCTCGCCTGTTCAAGCCGCAACGCAAGGGCGCTGCGGCCTAGAACCGACCGACCTCGCGAACTTTGGGCCGATGTTCACACATCGGCCTTTTTTATTTGTCGCTTTGCGCTATAATCGCGATGATTGTTGATGTGAAGGAGCAACAACATGGGGATGATCCTGTTGCGCTATGGCGAGATCTTTCTCAAGGGGCGCAACCGCAACGATTTCGTGCGGCGGCTGCGCAGCAACGTGCGCGCTTGCCTCAAGGCTAACGGGCTGACGGGGACAGTCGAATCGGTGGGGCGGCGCATCTATGTCCACACCGGCCAGGTGCGCGAGGCGCTAGAGCCGCTCAGTCGCGTGTTCGGGCTGGTGTCGCTCAGCCCGGTGGCCGAGGTGACGCGCGACATAGACGCCATCGTCGCCGAGTGCGTACAGCAAGCTCGCGACGCCGGCATCGGCCCGGAGGTCTCGTTCCGCGTGCAGGCGCGCCGCTCCGATAAATCCTTCCCCTACATCTCGCCCGAGATCAACCGCCTGGCGGCGGAGGCGATCTGTCGCGCGATGGGCGGCAAGATCGATCTTTCCAAGAACGCCGCTGTGACGCTGGGCGTCGAGGTGACGACGGACGCGGCGCTGATCTTTGGGCGGGTCATTCCCGCGCCGGGCGGGCTGCCGCTGGGCGTGGAAGGGCGCGTGGTGGCGCTGATCTCGGGCGGCATTGATTCGCCCGTCGCGGCCTGGCTGATGATGAAACGCGGCTGCGGGGTGATCCCGTTGCATTTCGCGCAGAGCGAGAGCGAAGCCGCCAAGGCGTTGGATAACGTCAAGGTGCTGGAAAGCTACAGCGCGGGCTGGACGATGCGCCCCACGGTGCTGAGCCACGCCGAGGCCATCGGCCCGACGTTGGCCAAGTTGCGCGCGATGGGCGAGGAACGCTGGAACTGTATCTTTTGCAAGCGCGTCTTGTTGCAGAGAGCCTGCGAACTGGCCGAGGAATTGGGCGCCCAGGCCATTGTGATGGGCGACTCGCTGGGCCAGGTAGCCAGCCAGACGCTCTCCAACATGGAGGTGATCTCGTATGGCATCCCCAAGCCGATCCTGCGGCCCTTGATCGGCATGGACAAGAGCGAGATCGTGGAATTGGCTCAGCGCATCGGCACATTCGACATTTCGACGCGCAGCGAACACAGTTGCCCGTTCCTGCCCGCCCATCCCCTCACCAAGGGCGATGTGACGCGCCTGAAAGAAATCATGGCGCGCCTGGAAGAGATGGAGGCCCAATAGCATGAAGATCACTCGCGCTACGCTTGCCTCGTTGGCCAAAGCGGGTTTTGTCGCCGTATGTTGTACGCTAATTGTACTCATGGTCACGGGCTGCGGCCAGGAGGCCACGCCTACCCTGCCGCCCGCCACCTCGTGGCTATCGGCGGCGCAGACCATCACCCCGGTTTCTGCTGCGCCAGCCCCCAGCAACGCCACGGCAGCCCCTACGCCGACAGACGCCGGTCCTACGCTGACGCCCAGTCCCACGGCCAGGCCCTGGCCCACCGATACAGCCGTTCCCACCAAGCCCAGCGAGCCGGTGGCCTTTGCCACCATCGCGCTGGGCGACCTGCCCGCAGCCGGCCACGTCCCCAGCGGCGTCGTCGCGCTGGATGGCCGCGTCTATGTGGCTAACCGAGGCAGCAACAACGTCTCGGTGATCGAGGGCGACGCGGTGCGTTACGTCGTCCCTGTCGGCGCGCAACCCTGCGCGCTCGCGGCGGACGCCGCCTCGGGCCGCGTGTTTGTGGCCAACGAGGGCGACAAGACGATCAGCGTCATCGAAAAGCTGGCTGTGGCCGATACCTGGGCGCTGCCCGATACGCCGGGGGCGTTGGCCGTGATCGGCGGCCAGCTTTGGGTGGGGATGCGCGATGTCGGCAGCATTCGCGTGCTTTCGGCAGCCAACGGCTCGCGCGTGGGTGAGATCGCCCTGCCCGATGCGCTGACGGTGCTGGCCATCGAGCAACACGCGGCGACCAAGCGGGTGTATGTCGCCACGTACAACCATACCTGGCTGCTGAACGCGGACAGCTTGCAAGTGATGGCCGATGTGAGCCTCAACAGCTATCGTGCGCTGGGCGTCGCTGCCAATGGCGACGCCGTCTATACCGATGATTATAATGGCCAGGAGATGCGCCCCTATCTCGCCGTGCTCGACCCAGTGACGTTGGCCGTGCGCGAGCGCATCCCCGCGCCGGCCGACCCGGCTGCGATCCTTGCCGACCCTCAGAGCGGCAAACTCTATGTGATTTCGGTCTATGGCAACCTGACAGCAGTGTACGACGGCGCTACCCATCAGCAGGCGGCGGCGATCCCGGTGGGCAATGCGCCGCGCTATGCCGCGCTCGACGCCCAGGCTGGTCGCTTGTACGTGGCCAACCAGGAGGACGACAGTATCAGTGTGATAGACCTCGCCAGCAACACAGTCGCGGCCACCATCCCCTTGATGCTCCGGCTCAAGAGCATGGATGTGGATCCGATCAACGGGCGGCTGTATGTGGCCATCGGCAGCGCCGACCAGGTGGCGGTGGTCGAGGCGGGCCGGGTCGCGATGACGTGGTCGGTGGGGCGTTATCCCAATTGGGTGCGTGCTGCGCCCAGCGCGGGCCAGGTGGCCGTGCTGAGCCGCGCCGACGCCAGGCTGACGCTGCTGGATCAGGCCGGGCAGGCCGTCGCCTCTCACCCCGTTGGGACGGACCCCAAAGGGATTCTGGTGGACGATTTCCAGCGCCGCATCATCGCGGGCGACCTGCTGGTGGAGCTGGATCGCGGCGTCACGCGCACGTTGCGCATCCCGGCGCTGTCGCAGACCGAGGTTCCGCCCGTGCGCATGGTGTTGGATACGCGGCGCAACGCGCTCTATGCGGTGGCGTTCAACGGCATCCCCGGCTCCAATGGCGGCTATGTCGTCACGCGGTTGGGCGATCTGGATGCGGACAAACCCACTCCCGTCTCCATCGAGCAGAGCGTGGTGGATTTGGTCTATGATGAGGAGATGGATCGTTTCTACTCGACCCACACCCGCATGGGAACCTATGGCTTGCAGGTAGTCAATGCCGAGAACGCCCAAGAGGTGATGGATATTGTCTTTCAGCGTTATCCCATGGCGATGGCGCTCAACCCGGCCACGCGGCATCTATGGGTCGTATTGGGGCCGCCGACCTGGCAGGCCGGGGACGATATGGAGACCGAGGTGATCGCGTTCGACACTACCGCTATGGCGCAAGTGGCCAGCTTCAAGCTGCAAGGCTGGGTCGAATCGTTGGCGGTGGACTTGCGCTCGAGCAGTGTGTTCGTGGGCAACAGCTATGCGGGGGCCATCCAGATCATCCAGGATGTGGCCCTGCCCGCGCCAGCAACCGTCGCAGCCACGCCTACCCCGCCTCCAGCGCAAGCCAAAGTGAGCGCCCAGGCTACGCCGACGCCCGCGCCCACCTGCGCGTTCCAGGTAGATGCGCGCTTGCTGCCCGCCTGGCAAGCCGCTGGCGGGGTGGGGGGCTTGGGTTGCGCCTGGGCCGAGGCGGAGGAGGGCGATTGGGCTTGGCAGCCTTTCCAGCGCGGCGAGATGTTCTGGATCGGGACGACGGGGACGATCTTTGCCCTGCGCGAGAACGGCAGTTACGCCACCTATCACGACGATTGGAAGGAGGGTGCCCCCTCGATAAGCTGCGAGGCTACGCCCCCTGCCGACTTGCAGCAGCCGGTGCGCGGGTTTGGTTTGGTGTGGTGTCGCGAATCGGGCGTACGCGAGGATTTCGGCTGGGCGGCGTTGCCGGAGCAAGCGTTTCACGGGGTCTATCAGACCTTTGCCGGCGGCGCGCTGTTGCTCGATAATTCGGGCGCGGTGCGCGCCCTGAGAAGCAATGGCAAGTGGGAACGCCTCGCGCCCTAGGGCATCAGGTATTGCAGCAGCGCAAAAGCGGCCATGCCCGTGAGCATGGTCAAGATGACGCTGCGCGTGCGCCAGGCCACCACGAACGCGGGTAGGGCGGCCAGCAAGTGGATATTGCGCCAATGGATGACCAGGCGCTCGTCGTGAATGAGCAACGCCTGCGCCAGCGAGGCGGCCAGCACCGCCCCTGGCACGAGCGTCAGCCAGTCTTGTGCCCATTGCGGCAGGGTGACGCGGCTCAACACTGTGAGCGGCAGGAATCGCAACGCGAACGTGCCCAACGCCAGGCCGAGGATCAAGAATGTGAGCGCCATTGTTTCCACATCACTCCCAGGGTCGCGGCCAGGATGGTGGCCGCCATCGTGCTCCACGTGCCCGAAACCAGCGGGCGCAACACCAGGCCCAACGCCGCCGATAGCACGGCGATCCACGCGGCCCGCCGCGAGCGCACCAGCAGAAACAGCAGGCAGATCAGCGTGGCCGGCAGGGCATAATCCAACCCCAGGCCATCGGGGATGTTGGCGCCGAACAACATACCAAGCGGCGTCGCAATCTGCCAGATGGTAAAGAGGCACAGCCCCGACCCAAAGTAGAACGGCACATCAGGTCCATTCTGCTCGAACTCGGCTAGGCTCACGGCAAAGCTCTCGTCGGTGAGCAATTGCGCCGCGATGGGTTGCAGCGCGCGCGGCATATCCTTGAGTCGCGGCGCGAACGCCGCGCTCATCAACACCAGGCGCAGATTGAGGAGGATGCCTGTGACCAGGATGGGCAGATACGCCGATCCCTGCGCTACCATGCTCGCCGCCACAAACTGGGCCGTGCCGGCGAACACCGTCAACGACATCAACCACCCCTGCCACAAGGGCATCTGCTGGCTGGCCACTGCGCCATAGGCGATGCCAAAAGGCACCACGCCCAGCGCCACCGGCAAGGTGGCGCGCGCACCCCTCCAAAAGCTCGACCTCATGGATGCTCCTCAGAGTGTATCGCGCTGCAACCGCATATTGCGCATAGGGGCGCAGAATAACACGAGCGCGCTAGGCTGTCAAAAAGCGCGACAGGTCAACGCACAAAATGTCACGGGCGTCAGCGAACGAGGGTTTGTTGGGGCAATAGAACAGATGGGTGCGGCAGGCGCAATCGGAGGCGCCGAACGCGCTCGGATAGGGCGCCGCGCCCGGCAGCTCGGCCAGCGCCCGCGCCCAGGCGCACTCGCGTCGCTCGGCGCCGAGGGCGTACCAGATCTCGCGGATCATCGCCTGTTGCAGCAAATAGTCAATATGCCAGTGCAGCCGCTTTTCGGCGCGCAGGTGGCGCTCCAGGCGCGCCCGCAAGCTGTTGAGGGCGCTGCCGACGTAAAGGTAATAGCCGCGCTCGAACGCGCGCTCGCCCAGCGCGCCGATGCGAATTCGCTGAGCTTGTTCTAGCTCTATGGCGAGGATGTATGTGCCGGGGCCGGATGGAAAGGACATGGGTCTAGTCTATTCATCCGCCCATACCTGCGCAAGCGGCGCGTTTGACGGGATGCGCCAAACATCCCATAATCACCCAAAATAACGCGAGGGTAGGCCGATGAGAGTGCAGGGTGTGTATCCGCCGATTGCGACGCCGTTCGATGTCCAGGGCCGATTGGATACAGCGGCGCTGCAAGCGAACATCGAAAAATGGAATGAGACGGGGCTGAACGGTTACGTGGTGGCCGGGTCTAACGGCGAGAGCGTGCTGCTGGAGCAGGATGAAGTGGCCGAGGCGGTGCGCGTGGTGCGCGGCGCTGCGTTGGCCGAGCAGCTCGTCATCGCGGGTACGGGCTGCCAATCTACCGCCGCGACCATCCGCCTGACGCGCGCCGCCGCCGACGCGGGCGCCGACGTGGCGTTGATTATGACGCCCTCGTTCTATTCCGGCGAGATGAGCGCCGCCGCGCTGCGCAAGCACTATGAGGTGGTGGCCGACGCCTCGCCCATCCCCGTGTTGATCTATAATGTCAGCAAGTTCACCCATCTGGTCATCGCGCCCGCCATCGTGGCGCAGCTCGCGGCGCACCCCAACATCATCGGCATCAAAGATAGCGACGGCAACATCGCTCAGGTGATTGACCTGCTGCGGCTGTGTCCCTCCGATTTCGGCGTGCTGATCGGCAACGCCCCGGCGTTCCTCAGTGGCCTGCAAGTGGGCGCTGTGGGCGGCATCTTGGCGCTGGCCAACGTAGCCCCGCGCGAGTGCGTGGCGATCTGGAACCTGGCGCGCGCGGGCAAATTGGACGAAGCGCGCGAGATTCACTTCCGCATGATCCCTGTGGGGCGCGCCGTGACCACGGGCTATGGCGTGCCCGGCTTGAAAGCGGCGCTGGACGCGCTGGGGTTCCACGGCGGCGCGCCGCGCCCGCCGCTGCAACCGCTAGACGCCGCCGCGCGCAGCGCCGTGCGCCAGATTTTGCAAGAGGCGGGCTTGCTGGCCTGACCGTGGGGAGATGAGCCGTGCATTGGCCTAGCAGCCGCCTGATGATGGCGCTGGCGATCCTGGCCGCGATTTCGGCGGCGCTGGCGATAGGTCTCACGATCTATCGCCTTTTCGCGTTGCCCCCTGGCTTGGCGGCGACCATGTGCCGCGATGTGAACGCTGATAACGAGCCACTAGGCGCGACTATGGCCTTTGAGGCCGACGCTGAGACGTTGCACTGCGCCGTGCAAGCGGCGCGCGCCCGCCGGGGAGCGCGGCTGAAGGCGGTTTTTATCGCTGTGGATGCTTTGGAAGCCCCAAACTATGTGGTGGATGTGGTTGCGGCGACCATCGAGGGGGCGGGATATGTGGATTTGGCGCTGCACCGCAACGAAACCCTGTGGCCCGCCGGGAATTACCGCGTCGAGCTATACTTGGATGAGGTGTGGCAGCGCACGCTGATCTTTGAGATTCTTGCCATCGAGGCGACTCCTTCGCCCGAGCCGCCCACCATTACGCCCTCGCCCTTGCCCACGATTCGCCCTACCATCACGCCGGCGCCATTGGGGGCGCGGGTGGTGGGTGCGTCGCTGGCGCATTGCGACCAGAGTCAACCGGCGACGCCTGTCCCTCGATTCCGGGCCGACGAGGCAGCTTTTTGCTACACAGCGCAGGTGGTGGGCGCGCCCGTTGGGACATTGCTCGAAGTGGCCTGGCTGCTCCAAAAGGATGACGGCGCGTTCGCGCTCATCCGCGCTACGCGCTATGAGGTGGAAGGCAACCAGAAAGTGCTGTTTCGGTTGGCGCGCGGCGACGCCCCCTGGCCGACAGGCGCGTATCGCGTCGAGTTGACGCTAAACGGTGAACTCGTCCATGCGGACGAGTTCACCGTCGAGCCTGCCCCTTGAGAAGCGCGAGCTATTCCTCGGCGCGCCAGATGATCTCACGCGCTAGGCCGCGCATGAACTCCAGGTAGGCGTCCTTGGTCATGGCAGGCGTAAAGCCATCCAGGATGGACTTGGCTTTGGCTGCGCCGTCGCCCAGCAGATCAATCAGCGTCATGGCCACCACTTTGGCCGCCCCGATGTAGGCTGTGTCGGCCTCGCACACCTGAAAGTCGGCGCCGTGGCCCGTGCCGCAGCACCCTTTCGCTTGGGCTTCGATGGCCGGCATGATGTGGCTCAGGTCGCCCAGATCGGTCGAGCCGCCGCTGAACTCCGGATCCCACCAGCCCTCCTGTCCCGCCAACGCGATGGCGTTCTCTTTATAGACTTCCGCCAATTTGGGGTGAGCCAACCGGGGGAGATACCCCGGCATGGTGGTGAGGTGCAGCGTGGCGCCGAGGGCCATCGCGCCCGCCTTCAACGAGCGATCCACCTTCTTGGCCGCCGCGACGATGGCGTCTACGCTGCCGCCGCGTACATAAGTCTCCAGGCGCACATCCGCCGGGATCACGTTCACCAACTCGCCGCCCTTGGTGATGATGGGGTGGACGCGGATATGATCCTCGTCCTTGAATGTCTCGCGGTTGGCGTCTATCGCTTGCAGGCCGATCATGGCCGCCTTCAGGGCGTTGACGCCCTGATGCGGCGACCCGCCGGCGTGCGAGGCTTTGCCCTCGTAGCGGATCATCTTGACGATACAGCCGTTGGACGGCCCGCCGACGCTGTATAGCCCCGCCTCTTTGCGCGAACTCTGGTGCGTCATAAAGGCGATCTGCACGTCGTCGAACGCGCCTAGTCGCACCATCTCGGGCTTGCCGCCCAAGAACTCAATCTTGCCTTCGCGTCGCAGCCCCAAGCGATACTCGACTTCGACGTACTCCTCCGAGGGCACGGCCATCAGCGCGATGTTGCCGTCCAACTCGGCCATGACGCCGCTTTCCACTAGGCCGTAGGCCAGGGCGATCAGGTTGGCGATCTGCGCGTTGTGGCCGCAGGCATGGGCGGCGCCGGTGATCGGGTCGGCGTCGGGATGGTCGCGCACCAGCACCGAGTCCAACTCGCCCATGTAGGCCACGGTAGGGCCTTGCGGGTCGGCCCCCTTGAGCATCCCCTTAATGCCGGTGATAGCGATGCCCGTCTGGTGCGCGATGCCCAGTTTGGTCATATGTTGATCCACGATGGCGGCGGTGCGGGTTTCCTTGTATCCCAGTTCTGGATGGACGCGGATGTCCTCGCCGATGGCGATGATCTCATCGCGGTGGGCGTCAATCGCCCGGCAGACCCGCTCTTTCAATGTTTGTAGATCGTTGGTCATGCTATCTCCCTCGGCGATGACTAGATTTTGACGGCGTTCTGCGCCACGACCTCGGCATAGTAACGAGCGCTATCCTTGAGGATGCGCTGCTGTGTGGCGAAATCCACATAGACGATGCCAAAGCGCCGAGTATAGCCCCAGGCCCATTCAAAGTTATCCATCAGCGACCAGCAGAAATAGCCCTTGACCTTGACGCCTTGCTCGATGGCCTTGTGAGTGGCCGCAAAGTGAAGCTTGAGATACTCGATGCGCTTGGGGTCGTGCACCTGGCCATCGGCGGTCAGCACATCCTCGTAGGCGCAGCCGTTCTCGGTGATATAGATATCGGGCGCGCCGTAATCGTTACTCAGGCGCACCAGCAGGTCGGTCATCGCTTGCGGATAGACCTCCCAATCCATCGCCGTGTATTCCCCTTCAGGGTGCAATTGGCGATAGTTCAAGAACTCACCCTTGGCGTGCTGGATGACCGCCCGCGTGTAATAGTTGACGCCCAAGAAATCCACTGGCCGCGAAATGATCTCCATATCGCCGGCGGCCACGCGCGGCACCTGATAGCCGTACAAGTCCCACATATCTTGCGGATAGCAGCCCTTGTAGAGCGGATCCATGAACCAGCGGTTGGCATAGCCGTCGTGACGTTTAGTCGCGGCGATGTCCTCGGGGCTGTCGCTGGCGGGGTAGGCCGGCGAATAGTTGAGCGTGACGCCCACGCGCGTTTTGTCGTCGCCGCGCGCGCGCAAGATCGGCACGGCCAGGCCGTGCGAGAGCAGCACGTGATGCCCCACTTGCAGCGCCAGGCTCAAATCTTGCCAGCCCGGGGCGTGGGCGCCGATCTGGTTGCCCAGCAGGGCCACCACCCACGGCTCGTTGTGGGTGATCCAGTTGCGCACGCGGTCGCCCAGCCGCTCGGCCACGATGGCGACGTAATCGGCAAAGCGATAGGCCGTATCGCGCGCCGCCCAGCCGCCCATCCGTTGCAACGCCGAGGGCAAATCCCAGTGGTAGAGCGTGACATAAGGCTCGATCTTGGCCTGGAGCAGTTCATCCACCAGCCTGTCGTAATAATCTAGCCCCTTGGCGCTCACTTGGCCCACGCCTTCAGGCAAGATGCGCGGCCAGCAGACGGAAAAGCGATAGGCCTGCATCCCCAGCTCGGCCATCATGGCCACGTCTTCGGCGTAGCGGTGGTAATCGTCGTTGGCCACGTCGCCGGTGTCGCCGTTGACCACCTTGCCGGGCCAGCGGCAGAAATCGTCCCAAATGCACCAACCGCGTTCCTCGATCCCGCCCTCGACCTGGAACGACGCCGTAGCTGTGCCCCATACAAAGTCGCTCGGAAAGCACAACGTCTGACTCATGCTCGTATCCTCCTGTTGCGCCTGTGTACAAAGAACGAATGGCCGCATGATAGGAGCAAAACAAGTGGGCGTCAAGGGCTATATCGATTTTGACAAGCGCGAAATCAGTTCTTGTTGTGTCAACTGATTCATAA
>CAZYPJ010000027.1:0-12681 GCA_964649365.1 uncultured Anaerolineales bacterium
GAGGACCTGGAAGAGCAGAGGCCGCGCGACATTGCGGCGGGAACTGCGCCCGACGTGTTTGCGGGCTGTTGCGGCTTTTTTCCGATTTGGGCGCAAAAAGGCTATTGCCTCGACCTGCGCCCCTACGTCGAGGCCCATCTCGACCCGGCCACCATCACCGATTGGGATAAGGCGCAGTACGAGTGGTTCTTTCGGCGCGACGGCCTCCAATTCGGCCTGCCTAAATACCACGGCGCGTTGGCGTTGTACTATAACCTAGATCTCTTTGACCAAGCAGGCGTGGCCTACCCCACCGCCGATTGGGATCACGACGATTACCTGGAGGCGATGAAGCGGCTGACGCGCGACGCCGACGGCGATGGCCGAACCGATCAATGGGGCAGCATGATTGATATCTCGTGGGATCGCATCCAGATGCACGTTAACGGCTGGGGCGGCCACTTGGTGGACCCACTGCGCCCCACGGTGTGCCTCATGGATAGGCCGGAGGCGATGGCGGCGATGGAGTGGATTCGCGCGCGCATGTGGGATGATAAAGTGATGGCCACCTCGCGCGATGTCGAGATCGTGCCCACGCGCCAAGCCTTTGCCGAGGGCCGTCTGGCGATGGTCGAGGACGGTTCCTGGTCGCTCAAAGAGATCCTCAGCAAGGCCCAGTTTCGCGTGGGCGTGGCGCCTTTTCCCGCCGGGCCGGCCCGCCGGGTGACGCTGGCCAGCACCGCTGGTTTTGGCAGCTATGCCAACACCCGCCACCGCGAGGCCGCCTGGGCATTGCTCGAGTTTCTCATCAGCCCCGAATATGGCCG
Source organism: uncultured Anaerolineales bacterium (assembly GCA_964649365.1). GTDB lineage: Bacteria > Chloroflexota > Anaerolineae > UBA1429 > UBA1429 > CAZYPJ01. The sequence continues at coordinate 807 of CAZYPJ010000027.1, forward strand.
CGCGATGGCTCGCGCCAACTTTTTGCAGCCCGCGCGCGCCTCGCTGATCGCCGAATGGGCCGAGATGATCCGCGCCGAGTTCCCCGAACAAAGCCGCAACCTGGATTTGCCCGTCTTTGCCGATGGTCACCTCAAGGGCTATTCGGTGACTGCCGAGGTTTTTGCCGACATGGCCCGCGCCAAACAAGTGACCGACGCGGCGTGGCGCCGTATCTTTGAGCTGGGCGAAGACCCGGTTGACCTGATGGCAAACGTGTGCTCTGAAATCGAAAAGGGACGCGCCAGCAGCCAGGAGGGAGGCGGGTTTGGCCGCAAAGTTTTCGAGTAGCAGACTGCGCAACAAGATCATTGGCTGGTCGTTCGTCCCTACGGCCATCATCCTCCTGACCGTGGCGTTGGCCACCTTTTTTGCCTATCAGCAAGTGACGCAAGAGCTGGTCATTCAGCGCGACCAAGAAGTGGTGCGCCTGTCGGCGCGGCAACTGATCGCCGAGCTGGCCAAATATCCTAATGCGCTCTATACCGTGGCGCGCGCCGCCGATGTGTATAGCGGCAGCGCCGTCGAACAAGCTGGCGCGTTGGCGCGCTCATCGCGGGTATTGGCGCAGTTCGATGGCGGCGTAGCGCTTTTGGATACCTTTGGCCAGGTCATTGCGTCTTATCCCCCCAATAGCGCGATCCTCGGCAAAGATTGGTCCGACCGACGTTTCTACCGCGAGGTGAGCGAAGCGTATGCGGGGGGCGCCGCCCGCGCCGCCTTTTCGGATATCGAAGTTGGCGCCGCCGGCGAGGTCATCGCCGTCGCGGTGCCGATCATCGGCGAGCGCGGCGAGTTTCGGGGCGTGTTGACGGGCATGTTCCAGTTGGGGGCCGCGTCGGTCAGTTCATTCTATGGCGATATCATCAAGCTCCGCATGGGCGCCAGCGGCGATACATACATCGTAGATCGCAACGGGCGCATCATCTATCACAGCAATGCAGCGCTGGTCGGCAGCAAAGCCGCCGATTCCTTTGCCGTCCAACAGGTGTTGGATGGGCAAACGGGCGCCTCGCGCATCCGCGATGCTCACGGCGTGTTGATGGTGGCCAGCTATGCGCCGGTTCCCGATACATCCTGGGGGCTGATCACCGAAGAATACTGGAGCGTCTTGACGCGCCAGAGCCAGAGCTATCAGCAATTTCTGCTGGCCCTCTTGCTCGTTGGGGTCTTGGCGCCCACCATCGTGGCCACCATCGGCGCGCGCAAAATCACCCAGCCCGTCGCCGAGCTGATCAGCGCGGCCCAAGAGGTGGCGCAGGGCGATTTCTCGCGCACGATCATGGCTCGCACCGGCGACGAGATCGAAGACCTGGCCACACAGTTCAACACCATGTCGTCCCAATTGCGCGAATCCTACGCGCTCCTCGAACAGCGCGTGGCCGACCGCACCAAAGAGCTGACCGCGCTGAACGACATCGCCGCCACCGTCTCGCGCTCGCTCGACCTGGATACGATTCTGGGCGACGGCGTAGACAAGACGACGCAGCTCGTCAACGCCGACGCCGGCGGCATCTATCTGCTCGACGAAGAGACGCAGACTTTGCGCATCGGCGCTTATCGCGGCATCAGCGCAGAAATGGCCGAACAGTTCGACCAGCTAAAAGTGGGCGAGGGCTTTTCGGGCCGCGTGGTGGCCAGCGGCCAACCGATGATCGTTAACGAGATCGCCGCCAGCGAGCATATCTCGCGCCAGGCCGCTGTAGATGAAGGCTTTCACTCGTTGATCAGCGTGCCGCTCACCTCCAAAGGGCGGGCGTTTGGCGCGCTGTTCGCCGTCACCCGCAAACAGCGTGATTTCACAGATCGCGACATCCAACTGCTCGCTTCCATCGGCAGCCAGGTGGGCATGGCGGTGGAGAACGCCCGGCTCTACGCCCAAGCTGAAGACCGTCTGCGCCAGCTCGAAGCCCTGTATTACGCCGATGAAGAGCTGTATCGCTATCTCAAGCTCGACCAGGTGCTCGAGGCGTTAGCCACGGTGGCGCCGCGCGTGATGGGGGCGGCCAACAGCGCGGTGTTTGTGTTGGATAAGGAAAACCGTTTCAAGCTGCGCATCTCGCACGGCGTCAAGCTCGAAGCGCTCGCCTGGCTGCAATCGGGGCTGGCCGAGGAAGCGATGGCTATGATCGCCGCCGACGGCAAGCCGCAGATTATCACCGACACGACGCAACGCCCAGACATGGCCCTCCTCGTCGAGAAGGATCACGTGCGTTCGATCATCACCATGCCCATCAACGTCAAGGGGCAGCCTTTTGGCGTCTTTGGCGTGGGGTACCGCGAAAAGCGCGTTTTTACGCAAGATGACCAGCTCCTGGCGGTGGCCCTGGCCCAACGCGCCGCGCTGGCGGTGGAGAACGCGCTGCTGTACGAGCGCGCCCAAGAACTGGCCACCATCGAAGAACGCCAACGCCTGGCGCGCGACCTGCACGACGCCGTCACGCAGACGCTCTTTTCGGCCAGCCTGATCGCCGAGGTGTTGCCCAAGCTTTGGCAGCGCTCGCCCGAGATAGGGCGGCAGCGGCTCGAAGAGCTGCGCCAGCTCACGCGCGGGGCGCTGGCCGAGATGCGCACGCTGCTGTTGGAATTGCGACCCTCGGCGCTGATGGAGGCGCACCTGGGCGACCTGCTGCGTCAATTGGCCGAAGCCACCACCGGGCGCTCGCGCATCCCCGTGAGCGTCACCATCGTGGGACAAGGAGAGCCCTCCTCGACGGCCAAAGTGGCGCTCTATCGCATCGCCCAAGAGGCGCTGAACAACATGATCAAGCACTCGGGGGCGAGCCAGGCCGAGATCCATCTCGATTGTGGGCCTGGCGCATTGTCGTTGGTCATCAGCGACAACGGCAAGGGCTTTCGCCAGGCCGATGCTCCCGCTGACCATTTTGGCCTGGGCATCATGCGCGAGCGCGCCGATTCCATCGGCGCAAACCTGACCGTCGAGAGCGTCATAGGCAGCGGCACGGTCGTGCGTGTGACGCTGAGACCATCAAACAACGCCATCTAGGAGGTCGCATGTCCGCCGAAACAAGCCAACGCATCGCCCGCGACCTGCTCGCTCTGGGGGTGCGCCCGGGTGGGGTGATCTTGATGCACTCGTCGCTCTCGTCGCTGGGCCACACGCCCGGCGGCCCCGAGACCGTAATCCAGGGTCTGCTGGCCGCGCTCGGCCCCGAAGGCACGTTGCTATTACCGGCGCTTAGCTACGACCTGGTGACGCGCGAGCAACCCGTGTTCGATGTGGCGCGCACGCCTTCTTGTGTGGGCGCCATCCCCGAATACTTTCGCACCCGTCCGGGGTCGCGGCGCAGCGTGCACCCCACCCATTCAGTGTGCGGCGTGGGGCCGCTGGCCGAGGCGATCCTCAGCGACCACGACCTGGATCGCACGCCTGTCGGCGAACATTCCCCGTTCCGCAAGCTGCGCGACTTGGGCGGCCAATTGCTCTTCCTGGGCTGCGGGCTGCGCCCCAACACCTCGATGCACGGCGTGGAGGAACTGGCCATGCCGCCCTATCTGTTCGGGCCGGACATCGAATACCGCATCATCTTGGCCGACGGCCAAGAGCGCCACGTGACGCATCGGCGGCATGGCTTTGCCGGCTGGTGGCAAAAGTACGACCGCATGGGAACGCTCTTGGCCAAAGGCAGCGAGCTGCGCGTGGGACCGGTGCTCCAGGCCACGGCGCACCTGGTCGAGTGCGCGCCGCTGTGGGCCAAGGCGTTGCGGGCGATGGAAAAAGACCCCTTCTATTTCGTCGAACGCGAGACCTTGCGGCAGCCGGGCGATTGACCTGGCCGCCGCAATATTGTATAGTCGTGGTCGGACGCCCGCTCAGACGATTTGGAGGAGCCGATGATGCAAAACAAGCTCGCTTGGTCTGTTCGCTTTCGCTACGCGATGGATCGGCTCTTTTCCCAGGGTACTTTCGCCCTTATAGGCATCCTGGCCCTAACGGCGTTATTCATTGTCTTAATCTCTGCTTCCATTCTGACCATAAGTGGGTTCAGCCCGAGTGGCCAAGAGGGATCGAATTTTATCGAAGCTGCTTGGGAAATGCTGGTCCAGTTGCTGACAACAAGCGCCATTGTGGGCAGGGTCAATTGGGGATTCCGCGGAGTCTTGCTGAGCGTCACCCTCGCTGGCGTCCTTGTTACCAGCACACTTGTTGGCCTGCTCAGCAGCTGCATATTCCGGCAGTTTGAGAACTTGCGAAAGGGACGTTGCCGAGTTGTGGAAAAGGGCCATACCGTCATTCTAGGCTGGTCCGAGCAGGTTCACATCATCATCTCAGAATTGGTCATCGCCAACGAGAACCAGAAACGTTCCTGCCTTGTCGTTCTGGCCAACCGCGACAAAGTCGAGATGGAAGACGATATTCGCGGCAAGGTCGGCGACTTGGGCCGCACTCGCCTCGTCTGTCGCACCGGCGACCCGATGGAAATGGCTGACCTTGCACTGGTCAGCCCCAACACCGCCAAGGCCATCATCGTCGTCTCGCCCGACAAGGACGACCCCGACTCTGAAGTCATCAAGACCGTCCTCGCCATCACCAACCACCCCGAGCGGCGCGCCGCGCCGTACCCCATCGTCGCCGAGCTGCGCGCCCCCAAGAATATGTATGCGGCCCGCATCGTCGGCAAGGGCGAGGTGGAATGGGTGCTGGTGGGCGACCTCGTCGCCCGGGTCATCGCCCAAACCTGCCGTCAATCGGGTCTCTCCATCGTCTATACCGAGTTGCTCGATTACGGCGGCGACGAGATCTATTTCACGCAAGAACCCGCCCTGGTGGGCAAACCCTTTGGCGAGGCGCTGCTCTCATATGAAAAGAACGCCGTGCTTGGATTGTGCCCCGCCGGCGGCGCGCCCCAGCTCAACCCGCCGATGGATACGGTGATCCAAAAAGGCGACGAGTTGATTGTGGTGGCCGAGGATGACGACAAGATCATCTATGGCCGCCCGGGCGCGGTGGACGCCCAGGCCATCGTATCGGGCCAACCGGCTGCGGCGCGCCCCGAGCGCACGTTGATCCTGGGCTGGAACTGGCGCGGCCCCGCCATCCTCAACGAGTTGTTCCAGTATGTCGCCCCCGGCTCCGCCGTGATGGTAGTAGCCGATACAGACACCGTGCCGACGGAACTCGAACACTACTGCGCCGCCCAGTGCGACGCCATCACCTTCCAGCAAGCCGATACCACCGACCGCCGCGTGCTCGATAGCCTGGGCCTGCAGCAGTTCGACCATATTATCTTGCACTGCTATTCGCACCTTCTTGCCCCACAGCAGGCCGACGCGCGCACCCTTATCACTCTCCTTCACTTGCGCGATATCGCCGAGATCAAACACACCCACTTCGCCATCGTTAGCGAGATGCTCGACATCCGTAACCGCAACCTGGCCGAAGTGACCCGCGCCGACGATTTCATCGTCAGCGACCGCTTTATCAGCCTGATCTTGGCGCAGGTTTCGGAGAACAAACGCCTCAACGCTGTCTTTCAGGATATGTTCGACCCGGAAGGTTCCGAGATCTACTTGAAGCCCGCCGGACAATACGTGCGCCTGGGTCAGCCGGTCAATTTCTACACCGTGGTCGAGGCGGCGCGGCAACGCGGCGAGGTAGCGTTCGGCTATCGGCTGCAACGCCACGCCGGCAACGCGGAGCGGATGTACGGCGTCGCCATCAATCCCGCCAAGTCCGACCAGGTAGCCTTTGCCGAGGAAGACAAAATCATCGTCCTGGCGGAATCGTGAGTCGAGTTGTCAGTCGTCTGTTGTCGGTTGCTAACACGCGACCAGATCCTGACAACCGATCCCTGACGACTGATGCTAGGAAAGGGAAATCGCCTATGCCCAAGCCTTGCGATGTCGCCGTGGTCGAGGTCGCGGTCAGCTATGAGGATTACGCCTATCGCGCGCCGCTAAAGTTCGGCGGCAAGCGCGTCACCGAGGTCACGCTGGCCAACGTGACGGCGCGCGTGCGCGACCGCCAGGGTCGCGAGGCGGTGGGCAACGCCTCGATGCCGCTGGGCAACATCTGGTCGTGGCCTAGCGCCGTCTATGGCTATGCCGAGACGTTGAGCGTAATGAAGACCCTGGGCGGGCGGATCGCCCGAATCACCCAGAGCTATGGCGAATACGGCCACCCCGTCGAGATCGCCGCCGACCTGGAGCCGGCCTGGGAGCGCGCCGCCCAAGAGTTGCAAAACGAGTTGGATTTGCGGGAACCGATCCCCAAGCTCTGTACGTTGGTCACGGCCTCGCCCTTCGACGCCGCCCTCCACGACGCTTACGGGCGGCTGTTGGGGTTGAACATCTATAACGCCTACGGCCCCGAGTTCATGAACCGCGACCTGGCGCACTATTTGACGCTCGAGTTCGCCGGCGAGTATCTCGACCGCTACACGCTGCGCCAGCCGCACGCGCGGATGCCGCTCTATCATCTGGTGGGCGCGCTCGACCCCCTCGCCGAGGGCGACATCCCACAACGCCTGAACGACGGCTATCCCGAGACGCTGGGCGAATGGATCGAGGCCGACGGCTTGACCCATTTAAAGATCAAGCTCAATGGCGACGATCTGGCCTGGGATGTGCAGCGGGTTCTGGCGGTAGAGCGCGTCGCCGCCGAGACTCAGGCCCGCCTGGGCGTAAGCGAGTGGCGCTACAGCGCCGATTTCAACGAAAAATGCCCCAACGTGGATTATTTGCTCGCCTTTCTGCGCCAGATCGAGCAGGCCAACCCTGCGGCGCTCAAGCGCATCCAATACATCGAGCAGCCCACCTCGCGCTACCTGAAGGAACACCGCGAGAACAAAATGCACGCCGCCGCGCAGATCATCCCAGTGGTGATTGACGAGGCGCTGGTGGATTTCGAGCATCTACAACTAGCGATGGCGTTGGGCTATAGCGGCGTGGCGCTCAAGACCTGCAAGGGCCAGAGCCAGGCGCTATTGATGGGCGCAGCGGCGCAAAAGTACGGGTTGTTTCTGTGCGTCCAAGATCTGACCCTAGTGGGCGATTCGTTCATCCACTCGGCGGGGCTGGCTGCGCGGTTGCCCGGCGTCGCCGCCATCGAGGGCAACGGCCGGCAGTATTGCCCCGCCGCCAATGTATCCTGGGCGGCGCGCTGGCCCGAGGTGTTCGCCGTGCGGCAAGGAACGATCAGTACGGGCGAGCTGACGCTCCCCGGATTAGGACATCACCAAGCATAAGATAGGAGGCGCCCATGCTGGTTCCGTCTGGCCAGGTGCGCTTGGGCATCATCGGTTGCGGCGGCTTTACGCAACACATGCACGCCCCCAATCTAGCGCGTAACCCCCGCTTTAAGGTGGCGGCGGCTTGCGACCTGGACATCGCCGCCGCCGAGCGGGTGCAACAGCTCACCGGCGCGCGTTATGTCACCACCGGCGTCGGCGTGGTGTTCGACGACGATAACATTGACGCCGTGTTGATCGCCACCCGCCACGATTCGCACGCCCGCCTGTGCCTCCAGGCTGCCGCCGCCGGCAAGCACATCCTGTGCGAAAAGCCGATGGGCCTGACCCTGGATGAATGTCGCCGCGTGGCCGCCGCCGTGCGCGCCGCTGGCGTGGTCTATACGGTGGGCTACAATCGCGGCATGGCGCCGCTGGTGCTCAAAGCGCGCGAGTTGATGGCCGGCGACCGCGCCAAAAAGATGATCTATCACCGCATCCAGGCCCCTTTTCCCGCCAGCCATTGGACGCACGACCCCGCCGTGGGCGGTGGGCGCTTGGTGGGCGAGGGCTGCCATATCTTTGATCTGCTGTGCGAGTTGGTGGGCGCGCCGCCGACCTCGGTCTATGCCGCTGGCGGCGCGTTCCTGGCCCCAGAGCAGACCCGCACTGTGGATAGCGCCATCGTCACGCTGACCTTTGCCGATGGCTCGGCGGCCACGACGCTCATCACCAGCGACGGCTGCGCCGCTTTCCCCAAAGAATCCACCGAGATCTATTGGGCCGGCAAAGCGATTCACATCAACGATTTCCGCGAGCTAACGTATTACGGCGTCGTTGAGGAGGGCGAGGGGCGCATCACGCTTCAGGCCGCCGACAAGGGCCACCGCCGCGAGCTAGATCGCTTTGCCGACGCCATCCTGCTGGGCGCAGCGCCCCCCAACGGCGTCAGCAATGCGCTGCGCGCCGCGCTGATCAGCTTTTTGGCTACAGAATCGGCGCAGACGGGCCAACCCATGCCCATTTATGAAACAGATTATGCCGTGTAGGAGCGAAACCGCAGAGGCGCAGAGAACGCGGAGAGAATGATATTGTATAGCACTTTTTATCTTGTTAATCCTGTAAATCCTGTCCACCTCTGCGGTTTCGCCGTTACAGAATAATGAGGAGGCAAGATGAACGAATTGCGCATCGGCGTCATCGGGTTCGACACCTCGCACGTGCCCGCATTTACGCGCTTGCTCAACAACCCCGCCGACCCCAACCATGTGCCTGGCGGCAAGATCGTGTGCGGCTACCCCTCGTTCAGCGCCGACTTGGCGGCCAGCTATAGCCGCGTCGAGGGGTTCAAGCGCGAGATGGTAGAGACCTGGGGCGTGGAACTGCTCGGTTCAGTAGAAGAAGTGGTAGAGCGCGTGGACGCCGTGCTCTTGGAAAGCGTGGATGGCAGGCGCCACTTGGCCGAGGCGCGGCCCATCATCGCCGCCAAAAAGCCGGTCTATGTGGATAAACCGATGGCCGCCGATTACCGCGAGGCCGCCGAGATCGCGCGCCTGGCGCGCGAGGCGGGCTGCCCGCTCTTTTCGACGTCGTCGCTGCGCTACGACGTCAATCTCCTGGCCATCGCCGCCGACCCCGACCTGGGCGCGGTGCTCGCCTGCGACGCTTTCGGCCCCGCCACGCTCGACGCCACCAACCCGGGGTTGTTCTGGTACGGCGTGCACGGCGTCGAGATGCTCTATACCTTTATGGGGGTGGGCTGCCAAAGCGTGCGCTGCATCAGCGCGGCGCCCTACGATGTCGTCGTGGGGTCGTGGCCCAATGGCCGCCTAGGCGTGATGCGCGGCACGCGCGCGGGGGCGTATGAGTATGGCGTGACGGTGTTCGGCGAAAAGAAGGTGCGCCAGACCACCTACAACAAAGAAGTTCCGCTCTACAGCCAGTTGCTCAAGCAGATCATCCCCTTTTTCCAGGGTGGGCCGGCGCCCGTGTCGCTGGATGAGACGCTCGAGATCATGGCGTTCATGCAGGCGGCGCTGATCAGCGCCCAAGAGGGCCGCGAGGTATCGCTGGCCGAGATACGTTGAACGGAAATCGTAGGGGCGCGACATGTCGCGCCCCTACGATTGATTTCGACAACACCTTGCGCCTACATCTCGGGCGCGTCATCCCACGGATAGATTTCCGTGCCCTGCGCAGCGGCGCGGATGGCGGGGTCGTCCGAATAATGGCCGCGCACTTCGGGCGGGATCAGCTCAGCGATGTGGCGCATGATCTCGTGGCCAATCTCGTCGAGACGGCGGCGATGCTCGCGTCCCCCGCCGGGGGCCTCAAAAGGGCCAAAGGGCTGGCCGATGCGCACCGTCACTTTCGCTCGAGAGCCGCGCTTCAGACGCCGCAACATACCGTGCAGGCCATCGAACCCAATCGGCAAGATGCGCGCGCCGGTGCGCGCCGCCAGGAACGAGACCCCCGGTCGCGGCGGGCGCAACACCGTGGCCCACGATCCACCTTCAGGGAAAATGCCGAGCACGCCTCCCCTGGTCAACACCGATTCCGCGGCGCGCAGCGAATTGCGCGCCGCCGTGCCGCGAAAGACGGGCAGATAGCCCCACAGTTTGGGGATCCACGTCACATATTCGGGCGCATTGGGCATCCGAAAGCCGCCCAGAAACTCCATCGGCCACGGCGCGATGCCCACCATCAGCGCCGGGTCGAGAAAAGAAAAATGGTTGGCGACCACGATCAACGGCCCCTGGGCCGGCATGTTCTCGCGCCCGATGACCTCCAGATTGGCCAGGGCGCCAAAGGCATGTTGCGCCAGCGTATGCATCACGGCGCGCAACACGCGGCGGCGCGGATAGGGCACAGTGAGCGCGATGGAAGTGGTCATGGGCGTCCCTTTCTACAGCTCGCTAGGGGCGGTTTCGGCGGCGCGCCGGGCGCGCACCTCGTTCACCAACATCAATAATCCCAAACCCACCAACAGGAACACAGCAATCGAAAGCACCGCCAGGCGTTGCCCCGCTTTTTCGGCCAGGTCAACCGCCTGTCCTCGCGCCGTGTACCACAGGGCCGCCTCGGCGGCCACCCAACCATATACAGCCGGGCCAATGAACGACGAGGTGCGCCCTGCAACCGAGAAAAAGCCATAGAACTCGGCGCTGCGGCCCTGCGGCGTGGCGATGCCCACCATACTGCGGCTCACCGATTGCACCCCCGCCATCGCGAACCCGGCCAGCGCGCCGATCATGAAAAACTGGATCTGCGAACTCGCCAGGAACATCCAGCCAATCGCCGCCACCATCATGATGATCGAGGCCGTGAGCGAGCGCTTGTGCCCCACACGGTCGGCCATCACCCCAAACGCATAGGCCCCGCCGACGTTGGTGGCCTGCACGATGATGACAAAGATGATGAGCTGTTGTTGGTCGAGGCCGAACAGCACCGCGCCAATGATGGCCGCAAAATCCAACGCCATGATGATGCCGTCGTTATAGATCAGAAAAGCGACGATGAACTTGATGAACTCGGAAAAGCGCCCCGCCGCTTTGACGGTGCGATACAAGCGGCCAAAAGCCAGCGTCAGATACGTCTGGCCGGCGGGCAAAGTGCGGCGCTGGGCGCGCTCGCGCAGCCACAAAAAGAGGGGGATGCTCGACGCCGCGAAAAACACGGCGGTGATGATAAGCGAAATGCGCACGATCAAGGTGCCCTTGAATATCATGATGAGCGGCAAAATCACCAGCAGGCACACGATGCCGCCGAACGAGCCGACGGCCCATCCTTTGCCCGAGACGGTGGCGATCTCGTCCGGCTCGGCGATTTCGGGGAGCAGCGCATCGTAGAACACCTGCGCGCTGCGATAACCGATCTCGGCCAGGATAAAGAACACCATGCCCATCAGCACATCGCCCCGGCGGACAAAGAACAGCGTAGCAGTGAACACGCAAGTGATGGTGGTGAAAAAGAGCAAAAAGTGCTTTTTCGCGCCGGAGAAATCGGCGATGGCGCCCAGGATGGGCGAGGTGATCGCCACGAACAGCATAGCGATGCCCACCGCCAGCCCCCACAGCCGCGACCCTTCGGCCCCGCCGACGACTTCGCCCTTGAAATAAGCCGAATAGACCGCTAACAATACGACTGCGGCGTAGGCGGAATTGCCGAAATCGTAGAGATACCAGGCCCACCGCTCGCGGCGGGTAGCCTTGACCCTGGCGATCGCTTTCTCCATCTTTCACCTCTGCGACAGTGTTTTGCGCCGCGCCCGGCCTGGCGGCTCAACCGCGATGCGCGCTCCATAGTACCATAACCCGCTGCACATAGCAAGGTTGCGCGACACTCAGGCTTTGGGCGCGCCCAGCAGCGCCGCCAGCTCGCGCGCGTAGGCGGGCGAGAGCGACGACGCCACCAGCGGCATCCTAGGCATATCTTTGATATAGCGCGCCGGTTGGCCGTTCTCATCGAGCGCCAAGCCGCCCAACGCTTCGATCATCACGCTGGCCATCGCTGTATCGTGGCCGTGGAAATGTCGCATGGCCATCGCCCCCAGCCGGCCCTCGACCACGCGGATTAGCTCCCAGGCCGCCGAGCGGCTCTGCGCGGGGACAAGGGCATAGCCGCCGCGTCGCAGCGCATCATAGTCGGC
>CAZYPJ010000027.1:12691-21514 GCA_964649365.1 uncultured Anaerolineales bacterium
TGAGCTCAGCGACGGTCTTGGGCGGCTGAACCGGCTCCAGCCGGCGCCACGCGCCCCACAACCCCTCAGAGACGAACGTCCCCGCTCCGCGCCGCCCCAGGTAGAGCTGCATGGTCTCGGGGAAATAGATCAGGCCGCAGGCCATTTGGCCGGTTTCCTGGTCGAGCAGGCCCAACATGTGGGCGTAGGTGTCGCGCCCTTGGGCGAAATCTTCGGTGCCGTCAATGGGGTCGAGGATGAGGGCGTAGCGGCAGCGGTTGCCCGCGTAGAGCGCCAGGATCTCGGGTGGGCACGACGCCAACTCTTCGCTATAGATTTCGATCTCGGGGGTCGCCTCGTAGGCGCGCAGCAAGAGGATTTCTTGGCACAGCCAATCGGCCGCAGTGATCGAGGTGCTTTGTTGATGGGCCGAATCGGGCGTTTTGTGTTGCTCGGCCACCTGCCCCTTGAGCGCCCTAGCCGCTTGCCCGCATTGGTAGAGCGCCCCGCGCATCGCGCTGATAAAGAGATCGAGATTCATGCCGCACCTCGCATCATGCTGTAACGATTATAGCGCCGCAGTCGAACGCAGACAAACGGCCGGTTTGACGGCTCTGGGCGACAGCCCTACACTCCCCGCCAGAGCACCAGTCTCCAGGAGGATTCATGACCGAGTTGCTGTATCAGACCGATAGCTATCTGCGCGAGTTCGAGGCCAACGTCGTGACCGTGAACGAGGAGGGCGCCGTGGCGCTCGACCGCACGGCGTTCTACCCGGGCGGCGGCGGCCAACCCTGCGATTTGGGCGCGCTGCGCTGCGGCGAGAGCGCCTGGCCCGTCGCCCAGGTCAAGCGCGCGGGCGACCAGGTATGGCACTGGCTCGTGGGCGAGCCGCCGCAAGTGGGCGCGCGCGTGACGGGCGCGCTGGATTGGGAGCGCCGCTACCAATTGATGCGCACCCACACCGCGCTCCATATCCTCTGCGGCGTCGTCTGGCGCGACTACGGCGCGCTCGTCACGGGCGGCAACATGGAGCCATTGGTAGGCCGGATGGATTTCGAGTTCGAGAGCCTGCGCCAGGAATTGGTGCGCGAGATCGAGGAGCGCGTCAACGCCGAGATCGCCGCCAGCCGAGACATTCGTGTGCGCATCCTGCCCCGCGAAGAGGCTTTCCAAATTCCCGATCTGATCCGCACCAAGATCAACCTGCTCCCCGAAGGGATCGCCTGGGTGCGCACTGTCGAGATTGTGGGCCTCGACTTGCAGGCCGATGGCGGCGCGCACGTGGCCAACACGCGCGAAGTAGGCCATATCCGGGTAGTGGATTATAAAAGCAAAGGGCGCATCAACAAGCGCTTGCAGATCCCCGTCGAATAGGCTGACCGCTTGCGAGGCTTTGGGCAATTCCCTCATGTTTTTATGAATGTTTTACGTCGGGAGAAGGCGAATCGGTATAAAATGATACAGGGCGTGACGCATCCCCCCCCCGATCTCACGCGCTCTATATACTCGTGATGATCGCAACCCATGGCTGGCGCGCCCAGGAGTATATGCGGATTCTGTTTTTCCCGATAGCTCGATGGCGGTTAGCAGCATTCCTGTTGATATTGACGCTGACCTGTGCGTTCGCAAGCGCCGCACAGGCCGGCGCCCCCGCGCGCGTCGGCGCGCCGTTGCGCGTGGGGGTCTATGACAACAGGCCCCTGGTGTTCGTTGATGAGGATGGACGGGCGCAAGGCGTCTATATTGACTTGCTAGAACATATCGCTCAGCAAGAAGGGTGGCAATTGCAGTATGTGGCCGGCACGTGGCAGCAGTGTCTCGACCAGCTGGATAGCGGCGCGATTGACCTGCTGGCGGCTATCGCCTACTCGGAAGATCTGACGCCGCGTTACGACTTTAACCAGCGCAACGTGATCTCGAACTGGGCGCAGGTCTATACGCCGCGCGGCGCCGAGGTCAGCACGCTGCTCGACCTGGAAGGCAAGCGCCTGGCGGTGGTGGTGAACGATGTCCACGGGCGCAACATGCGCGATATGTTGCGCCGTTTTAACATCACCAGCCACATCATCGAAGCCGACGATTACGAAACCGTGCTCCAACTGGTGCGCGAACGCAACGTGGATGCGGGCGTCGTCAGCCGCCTATACAGCGCAACCCGTAGTTCCGACCCCAATGTGGTGCAAAGCAGCCTCATGTGCTGCCCCATCGAGATGCGCTTTGCCACCTTGCCGGGCCGCTTTCCCTCCGTACTCGAGGCCATAGATCGCCACCTGGCGACGCTCAGTGAAGAGCAGGATTCGGTGTATTATCGCTCGCTAGGCAACTGGATGGGCGGCATCGTGCCCCGCTGGACGTGGCCGCGCTGGCTCACCGCCGTGGCGGTAGGCATTGCGGGGCTGTTGTTGGGGTCGTTGGCCCTCAGCGCCTTGCTGCGCGACCAGGTGCAGGCCCGCACTGCCGAGCTAGAGGCCGCCAACCAGGGCTTGCGCCGCGAAGTGGCCGTTCGGCGGCGCGCCGAGGCGGTGCAAGCCGCCCTTTTCCAGATGGCGCGCGCCGCCAGCCTATCCGACGATCTGTGCGCCTTTTTGCGCGTTACCCACGAACAGCTCAGCGAGTTGATTGACTGCGCCAATTTTTACGTGGCGCTATACGACCCGACCACGCAGCTCTACTCTTTCCCCTATTGCGTGGATCAACACGACGCGGTATCCGATATTCCGCCCGATGCGCTTCGCTACAGCCTCACCGATTACGTGCGGCGGACGGGCGAGGCGCTGTGGGCCGACGAGGCTGTGCACCGCCAATTGATCGCGCGCGGCGAGGCCAAAATGGTGGGCACGCCCTCGCTTATTTGGCTGGGCGCGCCGCTCAAGACCGCTCAGGGCGCCATTGGGGTGGTGACGGTGCAAAGCTATACCAATCCTTTTGCCTATACGGAAGAGGACTTGAGCCTTCTAGAGTTCGTCGGCAGTCAGATCGCGGCGGTCATCGAGCGCAAGACCACCGAAGCGGCCCTACGCGAAAGCGAGGCGCGCTATCGGGCGCTGTTCGACCAGGCCGCCGACAGCATCATGCTGGTGGATGCCGCCGAACCAGAGCCGATCATCATGGACGCCAATATCGCAGCGTGCGCGGCATACGGCCACACCCGCCAAGAGATGATTGGTCTGCCCTTTGCCAGGCTCATGTTCGAGGGGGATGCGCCCCTATCGCCCGAAAGGATCGTGCGCCTGAAGGCCGGCGAAACGCTCACCTTTGAGGCGCGCCATATGGCCCCCGACGGCGCTCGCTCGGTCGAGGTTTCGGCTAGGCCCATCGAGATCGGTGGACGCACGGCGATCCAGATCATTGACCGCGACGTGACTGAACGCCACAAGCTAGAAGCGCGATTGCGGCAATCGCAAAAGATGGAGGCCATAGGGCAACTGGCCGGCGGCGTCGCCCACGATTTCAACAACCTACTCACCATCATCAACGGCTATAGCCAGCTGCTGATGAATGAGCTGGACGAGGCCGATCCTTTGTGGGATGAAGCCAACGAAATCCGCAAGGCGGGGGATCGCGCCGCGACGCTGACGCGCCAGCTCCTCGCGTTCAGTCGCCGGCAGGTGTTGCAACTGCGCGTGCTCAACCTGAACGACATCGTGTCGGGCATGGCGCGCATGTTGGAGCGATTGATCGGCGAGCACATCAGCCTCGATACGCGCCTGGCGGGCGACCTGGGCAATGTGCGCGCCGACGCCGGCCAGATCGAACAGGTGCTGGTGAACCTGGCCGTCAACGCCCGCGACGCCATGCCCGACGGCGGCGCCCTGACGATCCGCACCACAAACATTGTGGTGGACGCGGCCCTGGCGGCAGAGCACGCGGGCCTGGCGCCGGGGCAATACGCGCTCCTTTCGGTCAGCGACACGGGCTGCGGCATGAACGACGAGGTCAAGGCGCATCTCTTTGAGCCGTTCTTTACCACCAAAGGCCCCGGCAAGGGCACGGGCTTGGGTTTGGCCACCGTTTATGGTATCATCAAACAGAGCGGGGGCAGCATCTATGTGCGCAGCGAGCCAAACCAGGGGGCTGCTTTTGATATCTATTTGCCTCGTGTGGACGAGCGCTCCGAGGCGAACGCTACCCCAGGCGGCAAGCTCCCTCTGCCGAAAGGCAAAGAGACCATCCTGGTGGTAGAAGACGAGGCCAACGTGCGCGACCTGGTGGCGCGCACGCTGCAACGCCTGGGGTACCGCGTGCTCCAGGCCGCCAATGGCGTCGAAGCGTTGGACTTGTGGGAGCGTCGTTCCGGCCCGATTGACCTGGTGCTCACCGACATCGTCATGCCCGAAATGGGCGGCGTCGAGCTATCGAGACAACTCCACGAGCGCGACCGCGCCGTCAAGGTGGCGTTTATGTCGGGCTACGCCGACAGCCACGCCGCCGGAACGCGCGGCCAGCGGGGCAGCCCAGACCTAGAGGCGATGTTCCTGCCCAAGCCGTTTACGGTCGAGATACTCGGCCTCAAAGTGCGCGCTTTTCTGGCCCATCGCCAGGCCGCTGATGAAGCCAGGTCGTCGGCCACGGAGGCGGCTCTGCGCCAGGCATGATGGGGCAAAGCGAGGTGGGATGACTCTACGAACCAAAGCCACGCTGATCGTCGGCTGCACCATGCTGGCCTTTGTCTTGCTGGCGTACCCCATCCTGCGCGCCATCTTGCTCAACTCTTACGCTCGGCTGGACGAAACCCACGTCGCCGAAAGGATCGAGCGCTTCCAGAACGCGCTCGATGAGGCGGCAAGCCACATGGCTCGCACCGCCGCCGATTGGGCGGCGTGGGATGAAACCTACTCCTTTATGCAGGATCGCGATGAAGCCTATGTCACATCCAACCTCGTAGATGGCACGTTCATCGCGCTGGACTTGAACCTGATGGGTTATTTGGACCCCTCGGGCAACCTGGTCATGGCCAAAGCGTTCGACCTCGCGCGCGAACAGCCCGTCGCGCTTGCGTTCGATCTGCCGCAAGCTTTGCCCGCCAGTCTGCTGGCGCGCGCAAGCGCCCAAGAAGGGGGCGTAAGCGGCGTGCTGTTGCTTCCCTCCGGCGCGATGCTGTTCGCCGCTCACCCGATCCTACCCAGTGTGGGAGATGGGCCATCGCGCGGCGTGCTGGTCATCGGGCGCTATCTGGATCAAGCCCAATGGCAACACCTGGGCGAGCTCACCCATCTCAGCGTTAGCGCCCAGCCGCTCACAGTGAGCGATCTGCCCGCCGAATACGACCAGGCGCTGAGCCACCTGCAAACAGAAAGCTTGCACACCCAGATTCTCGACCGGCAGCGCATCGCCGGTTATGCGTTCATCAACGATGCGTTGGGGCAACCGGCGCTGATTCTGCGCGTAGATATGCCCCGCGATATGTACCATCAGGGCAAAATAGCCGTCAGGTATTTGACGCTGGGCCTGGTTATCATGGGCCTGCTCTTTGTGGCGGCGCATGTGATCTTGTTACAGCGCGAGATCATCTCGCCCATCACCAAGCTCGGCGCCGATGTGCAGCGTATCGGGTCGAGCGCCGACCCAAGCCAACGGCTGAACCGCAGCAGCGGCGACGAGGTGGCCGAACTGGCGCATTCGATTGACGGGATGCTCGAACAGATCGAGGGGGCGCAACAGGCCCGCGAGGAGACTGAGGCGCGCTACCGCTCCTTGTTCGACCAAGCCGTTGACGCCATCCTGCTCATTGACCCCTCTGCTCCAGGCGGCCCGACGATCATGGATGCCAATGCTGCGGCTTGCGCCGCTTATGGTTATACCCGGCAAGAGATCGTCGGCTTGCCCATCGCCCGTATTGATGCGCCGCAAAATGATGCATTGATATCCGACCGAATCCGGCGCTTGCTCGCAGGTGAGGCGCTAACATTCGAGGCGCTGCATCTCACCAAGGAGGGAGACGAGACCCCCTTTGAAGTGTCAGCGCGGGTGATCGAGATCAACGGGCGCCGAGTGATCCAGGCGATCCACCGTGATATCACCGAGCGCCGTCGGCTCGAGGCGCAACTGCGCCAGGCGCAGAAAATGGAAGCGGTGGGGCAATTGGCCGGCGGCGTGGCCCATGATTTCAACAATCTGCTCACCGTCATCAACGGCTATAGCAGCTTGGCGTTGAACACGCTCGATCCTTCGGATGCTTTGCGCGGCGACATCGAAGAGATCAACCAGGCCGGCGAACGCGCCGCGCAACTCACGCGGCAGCTTTTGGCCTTTAGCCGCAAGCAGGTGTTCCGGTTGGATGTGCTCAACCTGAACGAGACCGTCGCCGGCATGACCCGCATGTTGCAGCGGCTCATCGGCGAGCGCATCCAACTCGAGACGCGCTTCGCCCCCGACCTGGGCAGTGTGCGCGCCGACGCCAGCCAGATCGAGCAGGTGGTGCTCAACCTGGCGGTGAACGCCCGCGACGCCATGCCCGACGGCGGCCTGCTATGCATCGAGACCGCTAACACTGTTCTCGATGAAGCCTACGCCCAACAACATGCCGAGGTCAAGCCAGGGCGCTATGTGGTTTTGGCCGTCAGCGATAACGGCTGCGGCATGACCTCCGACGTTCAAGCGCACCTTTTCGAGCCATTCTTTACCACCAAAGGGCTGGCCAAAGGCACGGGGCTGGGCCTGGCCACCGTGTACGGCATCGTCAAGCAGAGCGACGGGCATATCACCGTGTATAGCGAACCAAAGTGCGGGACGATGTTTCGAGTGTATCTTCCGCGTGTGGATGAGGCCCCTGAGGCGCCGCGCGACGAAACGCCAACCGAAATCAGCCTTCCCCAGAAGGGCGGGCTTGTTCTGGTCGCCGAAGATGAAGCGACGGTGCGCGGCGTGGCCGTGCACGCGCTCGAATATCTGGGCTACCGGGTGCTCTTGGCCAGCAACGGGGCCGAGGCGCTGGCTTTGTGGCAGCAACGGAGCGAACCCATCGCTCTGGTGCTCACCGATGTCATCATGCCCGAAATGAACGGCCCCGAAATGGTCGCGCGCCTGCGCGCCCAAGACCCGACGGTGCGCGTGATCTATATGTCGGGCTATAGCGACGTGGCCATCAACACCAGCGGGCTGCTGGGAGACGATCTAGCCACCCCCATCTTCTATATCCAAAAACCGTTTACTGTATCGGCCCTGGCCCAAACGCTGCGAGAAGCGCTCGCAAGCGAGAACGCCCCTCGTTGAAAGGATAGCGCCCGCTATGCCCGCCTTGCGTTCGCGCGAACTCACTCTCGCGTTCGATCTGCGCGGTTGCCCCAATCGTTGCCGCCACTGCTATCTGGGCTGCCCGCCCAACCGGCGCATGAGCGAGGCGGCGCTGCGCGACGCTGTAGCCGCCTTTCGCGCCGCCCGCGCGCCAACGGGCGAGCCGCTGCTGACCCACTTGCAGGTAATGACCTGGGCGCGCGAGCCAGATTTCGCGCCCAATTATCGGCGCTTGTACGATCTAGAAGCCGAGTTGAGCGACAGCCCGCCCCAACGGTTCGAGCTGCTGAGCATTTGGCGGCTGGCCCGCGACCCTGGCTACGCCCCTTGGGCCAAGAGCGTCGGCACGGCGGCCTGCCAGATCAGTTTTTTCGGCTTGGGCGCCACCCAAGATTGGTTCGTGCGTCGTCGCGGGGCGTTCGACGATTGCCTCGTCGCCACCGAGCGGTTGATCGAGGCGGGCGTCGCCCCGCGCTGGCAGTTGTTCCTCACCCGGCGCATCTTGCCCGAGTTGGACGATCTACTGCGCCTGGTGGATACGCTTCGGCTGCGCGAGCGCGTCGCAGCGATGGGAGGCGCGTTCCAGATCTTTATCCACGCCCCCGGCCCCGACGGCGCCGCCCGCCAGATCGAGCATCTGCGCCCCACGCTGGAAGAGACGCGCGCCGTCCCCCAAGAGTTAGTCGCTGCCAGCCGCGCTTACTTGCGGCGCGAGGCGCTCTGGCGCGCCGAGGCCGATCTGCTGGCCGAGATCGCGCAGCGCGAGGAGCGTTTCCCCCACACATATGACGACCCCGCCTCGCCGGCCTTTTACATCCTGGCCAACGGCGATGTGTTCTCGAATATCGGCACGTGGGAACCGTGGTGGCGGTTGGGCAACCTCGCGCAAGACGCGCCTGCCGCGCTGGTCGCGCGCTATGAGGCCGATGACTGCCCGGGGCTGCGCGCCATCCGCACGCTCCCCGCCCGCGACCTGGCCCGCGCCTACGGCGACCCCGCCAGCCAGCGCGTCTATTCCTCCGCCGACGATCTGCTGGCCCTCTACCTCGCCCGGCGCCTGGAAAGCGACTGGCCGCAACGCAACCCGCCTTTTCTTACATAATCGTTATCTATTTGTAACCCACTGCTAACCTAAAGGGCGTATAATAGAGGGTGAACGTGGTGTTGGCCCGATCACTGTGCTGCTAGGAGATGCTTGATGCCCAAGGTTGGCCTGTGGATACGCTTGGCGTTTGCCGCTGTGATGATGATGGCCGCCTTGTGCGGCCTGGCTGCGCCCGCGCGCGCCGATGAGCCGACCTTTCTCGACGCCCCCCAAGCGCGCGAGTTGTTGGCCCGGCTGAACCAGCGCACCGATGGCCATGTGCGCATCAGCTATCATACCCGCACCGGCAAGGTGCGCTTTATCGGCGCCGATGCGGCCCACCCCATTTCGTCGTCGCGCAGCCTATCGTCCGTGCCGCGCGACCCGGTAGAAGCGGCGCTGGACTTTTTGCGCGAATACGGTTACCTCTTTGGGTTGGATAACCCCGACGAACAATTGGCTTTGCTGCTGCAAGAAGTCGCCGACGGCGGGCGCTCCGTCGTGCGCTTTCAGCAGATGCACGA
>CAZYPJ010000027.1:21524-22600 GCA_964649365.1 uncultured Anaerolineales bacterium
CACGACGGCGTGCCAGTGTTGGGTGGCGAACTGAACATGCAGCTTGGGGCGCTGTGGCAGGTGCTCGAGGCCAACGGCGAGATCGCCCCGAACCTGGCGTTGAGCGCAACGCCGGCGGTGACGCCCGAGGCGGCGCGCGACCAGGCGCTGGCGTTAGTCGCCAAGCAGTACGAATTGCCTATCGAGGCGCTTGCCGCCAGCGAACCGGCGTTGTGGTTCTATGACCCCGCGCTGTTGGGCGCGCCCGGTCCGCAGGGTGTGCGCCTGGTGTGGCGCATCCAAGTCTCCGCCAGCGACCAGGACGGCGCCGCGTTTGTGCGCGAGTTGGTCTTGATAGACGCCCTCAATGGCATGACGGTGCTGCATTTCAACCAGGTAGACGCCGCCCGCGAGCGGCGCATCTATGACAACCAGAACAATCCTGCCGCCGGCCTGCCCGGCTATGGGCCGGTGCGCGTCGAGGGCGGCGAGGCGACGGGCGTCGCCGACGCAGACGACGCCTATGACTATCTCGGCGACACCTACGACTTCTATGCCGAACACCACGGGCGCGATAGCATTGATAACGCCGGCATGGCGCTCATCGCCACCGTGCACTACTGCGAGACCAGCGCCGATTGCCCCTACGCCAACGCCTTTTGGAACGGGTCGCAGATGGTCTTCGGCGCGGGGTTCGTCTCGGATGATGTGGCGGCCCACGAGATGACCCACGGCGTCACCGAGCACGAATCGCACTTGTTCTACTACATGCAGTCGGGGGCCATCAACGAGGCGCTCTCTGACATTTGGGGCGAGTTCGTGGACATGACCAACGGCAGCGGCAACGACGCCCCCAGTGTGCGCTGGCTGATCGGCGAGGATCTGGGCGGCAGCCCCTTCCGCGACATGAAAAATCCCAACACCTACAATCACCCCGCCCGCATGACCGACGAGCGCTATGTATGCAGCGCCTGGAGCGACAATGGCGGCGTGCACTCGAACAGCGGCGTGGCCAACAAGGCCGCTTACCTGATGCCCGACGGCGATACCTTCAACGGCTACACGGTGCGGGGCTTGGGCAGTGACAAGGCAGCTCG
>CAZYPJ010000027.1:22610-24090 GCA_964649365.1 uncultured Anaerolineales bacterium
GGGACGCCACCGAGATGAACCAGCAACCCACCGCGTGCTCGGCCAAAGACGCCCCCACCTGCGAGTACGACATCGCCAACACCCTTTTCTATGATGATTTCGAGAATACCGGCAGCGGCAATTGGACCTCGGCGGCCATCGTGGGCAGCAACGAGTGGTACTATCCAGCAACCTCCAACCCCTATGGCTACGACGCCACCTACGCTACCAGCGGCGAAAACAATCTGTGGGGCTATGACCAAGCTGTGCTAGGCGACTGCTATATCGCTATGACTCACGACGTGGCGATCCCCTCGGGCGCCTACCTGCACTTTGCCCATGCCTATGATTTTGATTATGCAACCTACAATCCCATACGCTATTATGACGGCGGGGTGATCGAGTATAGCACGGACGGCGGCTCCCATTGGCAAGACGCGGGATCATTGATCGTGGACCACGGCTACACAGGCGTACTCACCTATACTTCCTCCAACCCGCTAGGTGGTCGCCCGGCCTTTGTGGGATCATCCTACGGCTACACCTCTTCTCGACTTGACTTGAACACTCTTGCAGGACGCAATACGCGTTTTCGTTTCCGCATTGGCACAGATGTTTCTTATGGTAGACTAGGCTGGTTCATTGATGACGTGCGCATCTATACCTGCTCCGGCGCGCCCATCGGCGTGATCCAGATCGCCCCGAACCGCGCCGACGCGCCCTGGAGCCTGGTCGGCGCCGGCGGGAGCGATTCGGGCGTGGGCAGCCGCACTGAAAACGAGGCCGCCATCGGCGAATACACCATCACTTGGGGCGACGTGAACGGTTGCGTCACGCCTGTAACCGACACGCAAACCTTGTTGGCGAACGGCGTGATCACCTTCACAGGCAACTATTTCTGCTACGGCCAGATCGTTGTCACCACCAACCGCGCCGACGCCGCCTGGAGCCTGACCGGCCCGGCCAACTATGCGGGCGTGGGCGACCAAGTGATCGCCAATGCGCCGGTGGGCAATTATGTCATCTCGTGGGGCGCCCTGGCCGATTGCGCTGCTCCGCCGAATGAGTCGCTGACCCTAAGCGAGGGCGGGCAGATCGCGTTCAACGGCGTTTACGATTGTGGAGCATGGCTCGTCGCCAGCGCCGCCGATAGCGGCCCGAACACGCTGCGCTGGGCGCTCGCGCAGGCTTCCAGCGGCGATCATATTACTTTTGACCCGGCGGTCTTTCCGCCCGCCAGCCCCGTCGCCATCGCGCTGACCAGCGCCCTGCCAGAGATCACGCAGGGCAACCTCACGCTCGACGCCACGAACGCCGGCGTTACACTGGATGGCGGCGCTTTGAGCGCCGGCTCGGGGTTGACGCTCAACTCAAACGGCAACGCTTTGCGCGGCCTGACCATCGCCCGCTTTCCTACTCACGGCGTGCAGAGCACCGGCGGCGGCAACAGCGTCGCGTGCTGCACGTTGACGGGCAACCAGGGCGACGGCGCGCGCGTGGA
>CAZYPJ010000027.1:24100-24993 GCA_964649365.1 uncultured Anaerolineales bacterium
GGCCGCCGGGCGGGGGTCACCCGGCTCACGCGCACGGCCTTTTTTGCCACCGGCGGCGGGGGCTTTGCCGTGGCGCGCGGGGGCGCCGGCGCGCTCGCCGCGCCCGTCATCGTCGAGATGAACCCCTGGACGGGCCTAGTCAAGGGGATAGCTTGCGCCAATTGCGCCGTGGAGATGTTCACCGATAGCAGCGATGAGGGCCGTCTCTATCTAGGCGCGACAGCCGCTGACGCGGCGGGCGTGTGGTCGTTGACTACGGGCGCGCAAATCGAAGGCCCTTACGTCACCGCGACCGCTACTGACGCGGAAGATAACACTTCGGCGTTTTCTGCGCCCTACCAGGTGGCGTTGACCGCGCCGCCGCTGTGGATCGCCAACTATTCGGCCACCGCCGGCGGCTGGACGATCTACGACGCCTACCCTCGTCAGATGGGCGACGTGAACGGCGACGGCAAAGCCGACATCATCGGCTTTGGCAACAAGGCCGTTTACGTATCGCTTTCCACCGGATCGAGCTTTGCCGCGCCCCAAATCTGGATCAACAACTATGGCGTTTCGGCAGGCGGTTGGACGAGCCAGAACGCCTACCCCCGCTTCCTCGGCGATGCGAACGGCGACGGCAAAGACGATATCATCGGCTTTGGCAGCAAAGGCGTCTATGTATCGCTTTCCAATGGGTCGAGTTTTGCCGCAGGTAAGCTGTGGATCGCCAACTATGCCAAGTCGGCGGGCGGCTGGACGAGCTACGATACCTTTCCACGCCGGGTAGCCGACATCAACGGCGACCAGCGGGCCGACGTGATCGGCTTTGGCGACGCCGAGACCTCGTCCTCATTGAGCGCCGGCGCCGCCTTTGGCGCCGCCCAAAGCTGGGTGCAGCAATACGCCGTCAA
>CAZYPJ010000028.1:0-24875 GCA_964649365.1 uncultured Anaerolineales bacterium
TAGGCACGGTGCAAGGGGGCAGCCAGGCGTTGAGCCGCTCGCTCTTTAGCGCCATGACGCCCAAAGCGCGCTCTGCCGAGTTCTTTGGCTTTTTCGACATTTCCAGCAAGTTCGCAGGTATTCTCGGTCCGCTGCTCTTTGGCGTCGTTGCGGCGCTAGCGGGCACAAGCCGGTTCAGCATTGTCTCGCTGATCGTGTTCTTTGTAGTAGGGGGATTGCTGCTGAGTCGAGTCAACGAGCAAGAAGGTATAGCCGTAGCCCAAGCCGAGAACGCGCAAGCATAGGGTATGGGGATTGAGGGCTAGAGTCTATCTGGGCGATGTTGCCAGATCGCCCAGATGAATCCTATGCCCTAAACTCCGAATTATGCCAAGGGGCGAATGCGCGCCTCAGTAGCTTGGTCAAAGAGATAAACGGCCCCTGCAGGAATGACAACTTGTACTTGCCACCCCGTATTCACGCGCATATCGAGTGGGGTTTGCACGCCAAAGATGTGATCGGCGGCTTGCACGTTCACCAGTTGCGCGTGATGCGCGAAATCCGGCTCGCAATTAAGCACCTCAGCCCTGATGCTCATGACGCCGGGTGGAACAACCTCGTTCTCCAGAACCAAGCTGGCCCCGGCGCTGCGAAAGCCCAGCGTTAGTTCTTGGCCAGATGTCACGCTGGCCCGCAATGCTTCGGGCACAGCCGCACGTCCCATTGCGCTCACCATTTCGCTCTCTTCGACCACCCATCCTGACAGCAGGTTCATCGGCGGCAATCCCAAGAATCCGGCCACAAAGGCATTGGCGGGATCTCTGGTGATCTCGTCATATGTACCCAGTTGCTCGATTTTGCCGGCGCGCATGACAGCGATGCGATCGCCCAGAGTGATGGCCTCGGTCTGATCGTGCGTCACATAGATTGCAGTGATCTTGAAGCGGTGTAGCAGACGTTTAATCTCTACGCGAGTGGCGACGCGCAACTTGGCATCCAGGTTAGAGAGCGGTTCGTCGAATAGAAACAGCTTGGGATCGCGCACGATGCAGCGCCCGATGGCCACGCGCTGCTGCTGACCGCCCGAGAGCGTACCCGGCTTGCGGTCGAGCAACACATCAAAGCCGATGCCCATGATCTCGGCGGTAATGCGCACGCGCTCCATCATCTCTTCGGGGGGGCGCTTTCGCACGCGGAAAAAGAACTCGAGGTTGCCCTCTCCCTTCATATGCGGATACAGGGCATAACTCTGGAACACCATGCCGATGCCGCGATCTTTGGGACTGACGCCCTCCATCGGCTTGTCGTCATAGTACACTTGGCCTTCGTCGGGGTCCTCCAACCCTGCCACCACGCGCAGCAAGGTGCTCTTGCCGCAGCCAGATGGCCCCACGATGGCCATCGTCTCGCCATCCTGAATGGTGAGGTCTAGATGATCCAACGCGCGCACTGGCCCGGCCGTAGCGCCTTGCCCGGCTTCCGCCGCCGCCACCCGCTCGACGAAAGACTTGTCTTCATAATCGCGCAGCGCAAACCTAGCCCCCCGACCAGAGGGCAACCAGCGCAGGCCGGTGGAGTGGAATGTCTTGGTTACGCCTTCGAGGCGGATTTCGGCCATGCTTCTCCCTTCTGATGCACAAGCGCCAGATAATCTGCTATGCTCTGTGTCCGATTCCGGACGCAGAGTTCATTCGCGATCATCATTATAGACTGAACAGCGGCAGCGACAAGCGTCCGCAAAACGGTTGACCTCGCTCGGCGAGCGTGTTATGCTCTCGATACTCGATCAATTCTGTCGGAGGCGAGATGGACAAGATCACTGTGTTGCTTACTGCGCCGCGTTCGTTGCGTGAACATATTCTCTCTGCGCAAGCCTTGGCCAAGCTGGAAGGCTTGGCCCATGTCATCATGAACGAGGATGATCGCAATTGGACGGGCGATGAGGTCGCTGCCCGGCTGCCTGGAGTAGATGTGCTCTTGGGCAGTTGGGGTCTGCCCAAGCTGAGCGCCGAGGTGTTGGCGCGGGCCGACCGCTTGCGCTTGATTGCTTATGCGGCGGGCAGCGTCAAGGGGTTTGTCACCAACGAGGTTTTTGCCCGAGGGATCGCCGTGACCCATGCTGCGTTTCGTATTGCCGACTCGGTAGCCGAGTTCACGCTGCTTATGGCCATGATGGGCTTGCGCCAGCCGCATATATTCGACCGCAAAATGAAAGCAGGCGAGGCTTGGCCCGCCAGCCGAGGGTTGCCGATTTTCGAAATTGCGGGCAAGCAAGTGGGACTTTTGGGCATGGGCTACGTGGGGCGGCGAGCCGCCAAGCTCTTTCAGGCAGTGGGGGCCGAAGTGTGGGCTTACGACCCTTACGTTTCGGCTGAGCGCGCCGCCGAGTTGGGCGTGCGCCTGGCCACACTCGACGACTTGCTCTCTCAATGCAAGGTGGTCTCAGTACATTTACCCGTCACCGACGAGACCCATCATCTCCTCGGCGCGCGCGAATTGGCTTTGATCCAAGATGAGGCCATCTTTATCAATACCGCTCGCTCATGGGTGGTGGATCAGGACGCGATGGTGGCTGAACTATCCAAAGGACGCTTCTGGGCGGCGTTGGACGTGTTCGACGCCGAGCCGTTGCCCGCCGATCACCCGCTGCGCCAGCTCGACAATGTTTTCCTGACGCCACACGTTGCCGGCCTCAGCCGCGATGCGTATTATGGCCTGACGGCCAGCATGATTGACGA
The DNA here is from genome assembly GCA_964649365.1 of uncultured Anaerolineales bacterium. GTDB lineage: Bacteria > Chloroflexota > Anaerolineae > UBA1429 > UBA1429 > CAZYPJ01. Next base: position 2,718 of record CAZYPJ010000028.1, read on the forward strand.
AATCGAGCGATTCATCAAAGGCGAGCCGCTGCGCTATGTCGTAACGCAAGCGATGCTCAAGACAATGGCATAAGGAGTAATGCGATGAAGAACGACCCGATTGGTCTGAGCAAATGGGATCTGGATACCCCGGCGCTGTGCCTCGACCGGCCGGCGCTGGAACGCAACATCGCCAAGATGGCAGCCTTCTTCCATGATCGTCCCGCCAAGCTGCGCCCCCATTTCAAGACGCACAAGTCGCCGCTCATCGCCTGGATGCAGCTCCGCGCGGGGGCCATCGGCATCACCTGCGCCAAGCTGGGCGAGGCCGAGGTGTTGGCGCAAGGTGGTATCCGCGATATTCTGATCGCCAACGAGATCGTCGGCGCCGACAAGATCGCCCGTCTGGTAGGATTAGCAGCCTACACCGACATCATGGTAGCTGTAGATGACATACAGAACGCCGCTCAAATCTCCAAAGCGGCTCAAACCAGGGGATTGCGGGTGCGCGCGCTCGTCGAGGTCAACGTAGGGTTGAACCGTTGCGGCGTAGAACCTGGCGCGCCCTGCTTGGAGCTGGCGCGGCAGGTCGCAGCCTTGCCCGGTTTACGCTTCGAGGGACTCATGGGCTACGAAGGCCATACAGTGATGATCCCCGATATGGGAGAACGGCGCAAAGCAGCAGAGGAATCTATGGCCAAGCTGGTGGGCAGCGCCGAGTTGCTCAGGCAAAACGGCTTGCCGGTGGGCATCGTATCCGGCGGCGGCACAGGCACATATCAGATCACGGGCAACTATCCAGGCGTGACCGAAGTTCAGGCAGGGTCGTACGCCACTATGGACGCCAAATACCGTGAGGTCGGCATGGATTTCGAGACGGCTTTGACGGTGGTCGCGCGAGTCATCAGCGCCAACACGCCGGGGCGCGCGGTGATTGACGCGGGACTCAAGACCCTTTCGCCCGAATTCGGCGTCCCCAAGCTTATCAGACCCGATGGCTGGAGGCTCGCCCGTCTATCAGAAGAGCATGGCAACCTCGAATGCGATGGCGGCGCGCCGCTCAAACCGGGCGATGTGGTCGAGATCGCCCCCACGCACGGCTGCACCACCATCAACCTTTACGACGCCTACCATGTTATCTGTGACGGCATCGTAGAGGCGATATGGCCCATCAGCGGGCGAGGTAAGAGCCGCTAGATAGTAAACGCGAGGCCGATCCAACAAGTGGATCGGCCTCTTCAGTGAGCTAGGTTCTCGATACGCCACAGATGGCGTGCAGGTCATCCACAAGCGATCTCCACCGCGCTACAGAGCCTGCTATTGTTTCTTCGCTCGAACCAAGCCGGACGACCTCGGCCAGTCTCTCATAACAATGGTCGGGCTTGGTCTTGAAAGAGTCAATGTATTCTCGTGTTCGTTTTCTGCTCGGAAAGAACGTCTCGTTTACCGCATAGAGCACTTGCAAATAATGATCGAGGGCGACCTCGAGAACTTGGTGATAGAACAGCACGTCCTTTCTCAACACGACCCGCCCCAAGTCTTCCTCGTCCCAAGTCTTGCCCAAATGTGCGTTTATCATGGCGCGCTTTAGCACGGCAGGATAGATTGCCAATTGTCCTTTGAGCGTAGATAACGCGCCGCTTCGATCATAGACAATGTGAATATCCTTGATTGTGGCAAGCCGCCCCACGGGATAAAAGCCCCGAATGCACTCTGTGTGATTTCCGGCCAATACATCGTTGATATACGCAACTGTGTCATCCATGCGGAAATACATGAGCATGATATCAACGCCATCAACCTTGAAGACATCACCAGTGCCCCAATCTCCACCCTCACAGACACTCAAAGCGCGGTCGGTGAACGAATTGCGTTGCGTCTGGTACGCGGCGTCTCTCACCTCGCGATCTGGGATGTTGCCGCAAAACACGAATATGTCCACATCGCTTTGCCCGGGTAGCAGGTCAGCGCGGATGTCGCCAGTTCTTCCGATTGCCACGACCTCCGCAATGGCAGAGACCGCATCCAAGAGTCGGCTGATCTTGCCGTTGATGCTAGATAGCATATCTTCGTACCTTTTCAGCTACTTGATTCATAAGGATGTAACCTTTGCCCCACCATCCGCAATCGAGCGGTTGTCGAACGCATTTTGAGGCGTGCTGCTCGTCGGGGCAATATACCAGCCTTCATCTCAGAAAGCTCTTGGCGCTTTTCGACCCATTTCATCCACACCCAGCATGACATTTTCCAGAAGGTGATACGATGTAGAAGGGTGGCTCCGATATGACGGTAATCCTTACATGCTATCGCTGTTCATTTTGCCCTTGAAGATGATGATCGCAAGGCCCATTATGACAACAGCGTATCCGATTACCCACCAAAGATGCGGCAGAATTGAATTATAGTTCCCAGCGATGGCCGCTTTGGTTGCATCAACGGCATGAGCAAACGGGAGGAAATAGGCAATCGTTTTGAACGCCCCCCCGACCAGATCCAAATCAAACCACGTACCACTAAACCACGCGCTGACGTTCGTCAACAGCGCTCCACAGATGCCGCCAACCTGTTTGTCAGTCAATGTACTTCCCGCCAACAAGCCAATGCCAATGAAAAGAATAGCTTCTGGGATCAATACGGTAATTGCAATCAATATGTTAACGTTTATGTCTAGTCCTAAAAAACAAGAAGCTATGAAACAGATGAAACTTTGCATGATTGCCATGGGAAGAAGAGGTATAGTATATCCAATCATAAAATCAGACGAAGAGATTGGAGAAGAGAATAATCTCATTAAAAATGATGTAGCTCTGTCCTTAGCAATCAAAGTTCCTGAAAATAAGGAAATAAATGACAAGCCGAATACTGCAATTCCAGGCGCCAGCTTCTCAATTTCAAACAGGCCGGTTGGGATATTTGACTGAATGAGCGAAAGCAGCAACAGCAGCACCAGTGGGAAACCGATTCCGAAAACCAGATTCAAAGGATCCCGTAGTAGCTCTTTGCGGTTTCGTGAAGCAAAAGCCAGGAATCTCATATTTCCACCTCCGATTCTGTCGCAAGCGCTACAAAAGCATCCTCGAATGTTCTGGCGCCGGTTTTCGCGATCAACTCTTTGGCTGTTCCGATTGCCTTCAAGCTTCCTTTTGATATGACGCCGATTCGATCAGAGAGAGCCTCGGCTTCTTCCATGTAATGCGTTGTGAGAATGATCGTGATTTTGCCTTTTAGCCTTTTGATAATAGACCAGAGATCCCGTCGTGCGAGAACATCCAAACCGAGCGTAGGCTCGTCAAGAAACAGTATTTGCGGATCCGAAATAAGCGCCATTGCAATGCTGAGACGACGTTGCATACCGCCTGATAACGTTTTCGCTCTATCTTGGGCAACCGTCTCAAGTTGAAAGGCAGATAGCATCTTATCTGCTTTCATCCGCGCACTTTTCTTATCGTAACCATATATTCTAGCAATCAGCTCAAGATTTTCTTTGACCGACAAATTACGTGCTACTGCTGTTTCTTGTGGAGAAACATTTTCCTTCTGCTTCACAGCCATCGGGTTTGATACAATGCTATCACCAAGTATAACGGCGTCGCCGCTTGTAGGCTTTGTAAGGCAAGACAGTAGCCTGATCGTAGTCGTTTTCCCCGCGCCATTCACGCCAAGCAGGGCGAAAAGCTCCCCTTGTTTCACAGAGAGATTGAGGGAATCCACAGCGATTTTTCTTCCAAATTCCTTCTTGAGATCGAAAGTTTGTATAGATATCATTTTGCTGCCTCTGATTCTCTTTGGCCGTTTATAATTTTATTGAATAGCTCTATGAGGGTACTATTTGTGATGATCGCAAGACCATGTGCCTCATCGCCAACTAGCATCAATGAATCCCCCGGGTTGATGCCAAAGACCGTTCGCGCTTCCTTGGGGATTACGATCTGGCCTTTCTCTCCGACTTTGACGACTCCGAAAATATGTCTCCCATCTGGGCCTTTCATTCGGTTATCTCCTACAAGTTTGGAATGTATAACTTGTAGGAATTGTTATACAACAAAAATCGTCACCTGTCAAAAATACAAGGCCCGCGAGGAAGGCATTACTCTGCCAACCTTGCGGGCCTTATTCGTCGCTATTCCCCTGCGCAAGAAACCCAGCGCAGATTGCGATTCGTTATCTGGCGGAGGAGGTGGGATTCGAACCCACGATAGCGCAAGCGCTATAACGGTTTTCGAGACCGCCCCGATCAGCCTCTCCGGCACCCCTCCGAGTGAGACCTATTCTCTTTTCTCGCGCAGGCTTGCAAAAAATGTTTGCATCATATCTTGGGCGTCATCGGCCAGCACGCCTGCGATCACTTGCAGCCTATGGTTCAGCCATGGCGAACGCACCAGATCGTACACCGACCCAGCAGCGCCCGCTTTGGGGTCGCGCGTTGCAAACACCAGACGCTCAACCCGCGCATTCACCAGCGCGCCCGCGCACATGCAACATGGCTCAAGCGTACAATAGAGCGCCGCTCCTGCTAACCGCCACGCGCCGCGTGTGAGGGCAGCTTCGCGTAGGGCCAGCATCTCGGCGTGCGCTGTCGGATCCTTGAGCGTCTCGGTGCAATTATGTCCACGTCCGATAATACGCTCTTGCCAGACCACGACCGCTCCAACGGGCACTTCGCCCGCTTCGGCGGCGAGACGAGCCTCGGTCAGCGCCTCGCGCATCCAGTGTTCATGCTCCATAAGCAACGCGATTATAGCACAGTTACGACAATCCCGCAAAGCGGCTTGACGCATATTTCGCAGCGGTGCTATAATCAGCCTCGTTGTCTGATGGATGCGTATTCATCAGATTCACAGACCAGTTGCATCAGGAGGAAATGGATGCGCAGAATTCGAATCACGGCAGGGAGCGTATCGGCCACAGCCGTGCTGAATGACTCGGACACCGCCAATGCCATCTGGGATGCTCTGCCCATCGAGGCACGAGGCAATACGTGGGGCGATGAGATCTATTTCGGCATTCCTGTCTATTTGGACGAGGCAGAGGATAGTCAAGAAGTCGTCGCGCTGGGAGATCTAGGCTACTGGGCGCCCGGCCATGCCTTCTGCGTCTTTTTCGGGCGCACGCCCATGAGCCAGGGTAACGAAATCCGCCCGGCCAGCCCGGTCAACGTGTTTGGCAAGGTAGAGGGCGACGCCACAGTCTTTAAGAAATACTCCGGCGGCAAGGTAATTCTGGACAAGGTCGCGGAATAGCAGCGCCGATCTCGGTTTGTTGACAATAGCATTCATACGAAAGGTGGAGAGCAATGGCTTTTGAGAAAGAAATGGCGATCCTGGTTCAAGCAGAGCGTAACCGCGTGGCCGTAGGGCCGATCTCGGACCTCGTGCCGGGCGGCTTGCGCTTGGAGGATGCCCACACCATCTGCGAACGTAATATCCGCGCCCGACTCAATCGCGGCGAAGAGATCGCCGGCTATAAAGTGGGCTTTACCAATCTCGCCGTGCGCGAAAAAATGGGCTTGCCCGATTCGACCTATGGCTACATTATGGACACCATGGTGCTGGGCAATGGCGGCGAATTACAGATGAGCGAATTGATCGCGCCCAAGATCGAGTGCGAGATTTGCTTCAAACTCGGCGACAGGTTAATGGGCCTGCACACCACGGTCGAAGATGTGCTCAACGCCACCGAGAGCGTCTGTGCCTCGTTCGAGATTTGCGACGCGCGCATCAAAGATTGGAAATGTCCCTATCCCGATTTCCTGGCCGATAACGGTTTTTCGGCGCGCGTGGTGCTTTCGGGCCATTGGGTTCCGGTGAGCAAGGTGGACCTCTTGGGCGAGACAGTGGTATTGACCCAAGACGGCAACACGTTAGCCGAGGGCAAGGGCGCAGCGGCGATGGGCCACCCGGCCAATGCCGTCGCCTGGTTGGTGAACAAGCTGGCCGAGCGTGAAAAGGGTTTGAACGCGGGGCAAATCGTCATGACCGGCACGCTGACGCCGATCCTGCCTATCCAGAAAGGGTCAGTCTATGTGGCTACCTTCTCGACGCTGGGCCAAGTGAAAAAGGCATTCGTCTGATCGAGCAATTGACCAACAGAAAAGCGTGTGAGCAATGCTCACACGCTTTTCTTGTTGTGCGATGCGTTTGCTCAGGCCATTGCCCCGCCGTCGTTGAGGGCCAACTCATAGATCGTAGTAGCATCCAGAGTGGCCAGCAAATCCTCTTGCGCCTTGGAGAGAACAGGGTAGATCGCGCACGTTTCGGTGCGCTCACAGCCTTCGCAAGGCGTCAGACAACGGTTGAGGCTGATCGGACCTTCGATAGCCTCGATCACCTGCTTGAGCGTAATCTGGTCGGCGGGGCGGGCCAGAGAAAAACCACCCTTGGCCCCCCGATGGGAACGCACAATCCCTTCTTTGGCCAAGTCTTGAAAGATCTTGGCGAGATAGCTTTCTGGCAACCCCTCGGCAGCGGCGATCTCACTGACGAGCACTACCGCCCCGCCCGACATCCTGGCCAGGCGGACGATCCCCCTCGCGCCATAGTCCGCGCCCCTTGTCAATCGCACTGCTCATCCCTCAGTTCTGTGATTAGCTGCACGAGGCTCGATCCATCTGGCAGCATTGTACCACAGAGCGCATTTGGATTCAAGATGAATAGGTTTGCTTTTATCCGAAAATGCCCCAATACGGCGTTTGACGATCCCTCCGGCGCGGCGTATAGTAGGCGCGAGTCGGTTCTCGACGTACCTAGCAGTATGATAGGGTGATGGATTATGGCAAACAAGTATCGCGTGTCCGTCGTGCATGTGGATGACATCGCCGCCGCTGTGCGTCGCGGCATAGCGCTGCTGGGGGGCATCGAACGCTTGGTGCGGCCCGGCGCCGAGGTCGTTATCAAAGTCAATATGTTCACCCGCGCCACACCAGAATCGGCCAAAGTGACACACCCGGCGGTAGCGCTCGAAGTAGCGCGCCTTTGCCACGAGGTAGGCGCGCACGTCTCGGTAGTGGAACGATCGCCCCATTACGATTTTATCTTTCGAGGCTATGAAGAGATCGAACAGGTAGCGCGCCTAATCTCGCTTGATGACGCGCCCCATCGCCACCGCTTTCTACCTGGCGCACGCTCGCTCAGCGTCCAGATTCCTTGGCCCGATCTGCTCGATGCTTGCGATGTGTTCATCAACATCCCTGGTCTGCGCACCCACGCGCTGACGAAATACTCGAACGGTATGAAGAATTTGATGGGCCTCTTGCCCCAGGATACCACGCGCTATATCCACGAGTTCGGCCTCGACGGCTCGATCTGCGACATCAATTACTACCGCCCCAGCGACCTGGTGGTGACGGATGCGATCTATACTCTGGAAGGCAATTTCCCCTCCGAGGGCGCGCCCGTCAAAACCGACCTGCTCACCTTTGCCGATAACGTTGTGGCCGCCGACTTGGTGGGAACCGAGATCATGGACGTTGACCCTGGCGAGGTATTCCACCTACAAGAAGCTATCGCGCGCGGCATGGGGCCGACCAGTCGCGATGAGATCGAGATGGTGGGCGATGACTTGAAAGAGCTGGCAGCTGGTTTTCGCATCACCCCGGCCCCACGCGACCCTACGCCCTACAAAGCCAAGTTCAACCTGCTGGCCGAGCACGTGTGCGATTCGTGCCGTCAAGCGCTGGCGGGCGGGCTGCTGGCCGTCAGCCATAGGCCCGGCTTGGCCGAGATGGAAGGCGTCACCATCGTAGCGGGTTATCAGGACCGCCCGCCAGAAGTGGGCGATGACAAGGTGCTGGTTTATGGCAACTGTGCGTACCGCTACCGGCATCTAGGACATTACGAACCGGGCTGCCCGCCGCTCGCTTATCAGGTGGGCAAGGGATTAGCAGAACTCAAGACACGCACTATCCGCCCGGCTATGTGCTCCATCGCCTGGCGAAACGAACCTATCGAGCGCGTCGCTCCCCTCATCGCCGCTGCGGGCTATCCGGGCATCGAGGCATGGGGGCCGCATTTGGATCGTTACGTGCGAGAGCATGGCGTGCTGGCTCCATTGGCGCAGCAATTCCGCGATCTTGGCCTGCAAACGCCCATGATCAGCGCCTACTTTGACTTGGCGAACAACCTAGAAGCCAGCCTAGAAACGGCTCGTCGCTATCTGGGTTATGCCGCCGACTTGGGCGCTCCATTGATCCGCGTCTTTACGGGCGGCGGCGATTCCGCCAAGGCGTCCATCGCTATGTGGCGCTCGGTGACGGCGGGTCTCAAACAAATCTGTCAGATGGCCGCGCCCGCGCATGTAGATTTGGCGCTAGAGACACACAGCGGCCACCTACACGACACCACCGATAGCACGCTAAGGCTGATCCGCCAGGTCGCCGAGCCGAATTTGGGCGTCAACCTCGATATCTTTAACCTGTTCGAGCGCGGAGAGGACCCTCTGCGAGCGCTCAAGCGTCTGTTGCCTCATATGCGAATTGTACATCTGAAAAACGGCATATGGGATGGCGCTAGATGGCAATACGGTCAACCTCTCTCCGCTGGGGCAATGGATTATGCCGCCTTCCTGCGAGCGCTGGCCGAGTGCAATTATGGCGGATTCGTCTCTATTGAATGGTTCGGCGACGACCCACAGAGCGCAGCAAATGGTGAGATGAACTATTTGCGCCAACAACTGGGCCGCAAGCTGGAGGGCAAATGAGCGAACGTTGCGACGTGTTGGTCATCGGCGCGGGCGGGGCGGCGTTGCGCGCGGCGCTGGCGGCCTATGAGTCGGCGCCCGATTCGGACATCGTCATCGTGACCAAGGGCAAACTGGGGCAGAGCGGCGTCACTGCCACGGCCTGTTCGGATCGGATGGCCTTTCACGCCACGTTGCCCACCACCGAGCCAGGCGGCCCTGACGCCTGGCGCTACCACGCCGATGATATCTATCGCATCGGCGGTTATGTCTCTGACGCTGATCTGGCGCAGGTGTTAGCGCGGGGCGCCGCCGAAGCGTTTGACTATCTCGACAAGCTGGGCGTGCCCTGGGCGCGCCGCGAGGACGGCGTGGTGAGCCAGTTTGTCACCGATGGCTCGATCTATGCGCGCGCCTGCTATACTGGGCCGCACACGGCCAATCATATCGAAGAGGCGCTGGTACGCCGTCTGCGTCAGACGCCCATTCGCGTAGTCGAAGAGCACATGGCAGCCGAGTTATTGCTCGATGAAACACGCCAACGAGTGATCGGCGCAGCGCTGGTGAGCCAGGCCGACGGGCGCATCTCGGCGATCGCGACCAAAGCGGTAGTTTTGGCCACTGGCGGGGCCGGGCAAGTGTTCGCCATCAACGTCTTCCCGCCCGATTGCACCGGCGACGGCTACGCGCTGGCCTATCGCGCCGGCGCCGAATTGGTGAACATGGAGTTCATCCAGATCGGCCTGTGCTCGCTGAAAACGCTGTTGGCCTGCTCGGGCAGCATGATGCGCGCTCTGCCCCGGTTGGTGAACGATCTAGACGAAGAGTTCTTGCCGCGCTATTTCGCATCCGGCACATCCTATGCCGAGATGTACGAAATCCTGTTCGCCAAGGGGGCCAGTTGGCCCGTCTCGTCGCGCGAGCCGTCACACATCATTGACATCGCCGTGGCCGCCGAGATCGCCCGGGGACGGCGCGTGTTCCTCGACTATTCCCGCGACCCCATTGGTCTGGAGATGAGCGCCCTCTCCGAGCGCGTACGTTCGCGTTACACCTCAAACCAAGGCGCAGAGCTGGACGCCTCGCAGATGAGCAGCCCGTTGGCGCGATTAAAAGCTATCAATCGCCCCTCAGTAGATTGGTTAGCCGAACGAGGCGTCGTGCTCGATGCAGGCGATATGGTCGAGATCGCCCCGGCGGTGCAACATTTCCAAGGCGGCGTCAAAATCCGCACCCACGCCGAGACCGCTGTGCGCGGCCTCTATGCCGCCGGCGAAGTAGCCGGCGGGCAACACGGCGCAAACCGCCCAGGCGGCAACGCACTAATGGATAGCCAGGTGTTCGGGCGGGTCGCCGGCGAAAGCGCGGCGCGCTTTGCCCAGAAGATCTCGGATGCGCCGGCAATCGCCCCCCAACGCGCCGAACAAGCTGTAGCGGCGCTATGTAGCTCGTCGGGCGATGATCCCACGACAATCCGTGAACAAGTGCGATTGGAGATGTCCCGTTTGTGCAGCGTCTATCGCACCGAAGTCGGTTTGCGCGCTTTGTGCGATCTATTAAGCGGCTTGAACCGACGCGGGGTGCGCCCCAGCGGTGCGCCGCTGGCCCAAACGATAGAGACCATCAACATCCTGCAAGTGGCCAACGTGATCGCCAACGCTGCGCTAGAGCGCGACGAGAGCCGAGGCCCGCACTTGCGCTTTCCACCGGATGGTTCGCTCAAGCCGTTGCCCACCGCTGAACCTGCCTGGAACCGTTATATCGTAGCGCGCGCTGGGCTGCGCGGCCTTGCTTTGGAGCGCCGTGAACCGATAGTCGAAGATATTGTCGGCTAATTGACGCATCCCTGCTCCTATGGTAGTATCTGGATTTACGGCTGGTTGGAGGAGATTTTTTCATGCCCAAAGTGAATCGCAATGACCCTTGCCCTTGCGGCAGCGGCAAAAAGTACAAGAATTGCTGTATGCGCCAGGATCGCGTGAGCGCCTCGCAAGAACTAAGCATTGCGCCCGAAGAAGGCTACCTGCTCAACGCCCTGCTATCCTATGCCCAATCCGCGCAGTTCGCTGCCGATTTCGACAACGCCTTTGCGTTCTATTGGGGCGGCAACTATGACCTCAGCGGCCTGAATGAGAGCGCCACTGAGGACGTTCGCCGCACCTTTTTGTGGTTCATTCACGATTATCACACCCGCGCCGATCATCGTCGCCCGATAGACCTATTCATCGAAACGCAGACCGCCTCTCTTTCGCCCGAATCTCGTAAACTCTTGGCCGCGTGGGCGCGTTCCACTATCGGCGCGTTTCGCATCCTCGATATTGGCGGCGATGCGCGGCTGCGCCTCTTCGATCTTTTCCGCCAGCAAGAGCTAGAAGCGAGCGACGCTGTGCTGGCGCGCAACGCCCAACGCGGCGACCTGGCCATCGGGCGGCTTTATGAGATGGACAGTGTTCTGCGCTTCTCGCACCTTACTTTGTTGCTCCCGACCGAGTTCGAGCCGGGAGTTACCGAATATGTGACCAACGCCTACAATCTTTATCGTGACGATCACCCTGCAGCCACATGGGATGATTTCTTGCGCGAGAACGGCCACATCGTACACGCCTATCTGCTTTCGGGCAAAGCTGCTTCTCTACGCGCATTGATCGGCCCGGGCACGCGTTACCACGATCCCGCCGTCACACGCGACAAGCTTCAAGAGAGCACATTGGCCCGCGTCAAAGAATTGCAGCAACAACAGATACAGGCTCAGGCCGCGCAGCGTGAAACGCCCGTTCGGCGCACCACATCGGGCATTGTACTGCCAGGTGCGGCGCCTGCCGAGCCAAGCGCCGAGCCAGAAAAGCCCGCCGCCGCGCCCAAAATCTTGCTGCCGGGCCGCGATTTCTGATCCACCCAACACCGCCTGAGGTGGGGATTGACACCAAACAAAATTCGCGCGCTGTTGTTCGACCTAGATGATACGTTGCTCATCAATGACATGGAGCAATTTGCCAGACCCTATTTTCAAGCGCTGGTAGCCCGTATGAGCCGGGTGTGCGCGCCCCGCCCGTTTATGGAAGCGCTCCAAGTCGGCACCGAAGTGATGCTGCGTAACGATGGATGTAATGGCGTCAACGCCCAAGTGTTTGCCGATGCCTTTTTTCCGCGCCTGGGGCGCAACCCACAAGAAATCATGCCGCACCTAGAATCGTTCTATCAGCAAGAGTTCGAGACGTTACAGCGTTATACTGAACGCGATCCGCTGGCGCATAAACTGGTGAGCCTGGCCTTTGAGCGTGGTTATCAAGTGGCGGTAGCAACGCAGCCCATTTTTCCGTTGACAGCCATCCGTGCGCGATTGCGCTGGGCGGGCGTAGGCGATGATCTCTTTCCATACGATCTGATCACCTCGTATGAGGAAATGAGCGCCTGCAAGCCAAACCCGCTCTTTTTTGGCGCCATCCTACAACGCCTGGGCCGCAAACCAGAAGAATGTTTGATGGTGGGCGATAGCATCGAGGCGGATATGCCCGCCGCGCAGTTGGGGATCAAGACGTTTTGGGTAGATCGCGGGCGCATCGCCGCGCCGCCCGCCAATGTAGCCAGCGCCCAGGGAAATCTTGCGGATCTGATCCGGTTGATCGAAACAGGGGGTATTGATGAACTCTGAAAAAGCTTTCGGTTTGGCAACCCTGCGCAAACGCGTAGAGCAAGCCTTTCAGCGCGTGTACGGTTCAGCGCCGACGGCCATCATCGCCGCGCCGGGCCGCGTCAATCTTATCGGCGAACACACCGATTACAACGACGGCTTTGTGCTCCCCGTAGCTATTGATCGCCACGTGGTCATCGGGGCCAAACTGCGCGCCGACCGGCTGATCCGCCTGCACGCTATTGATTTCAACGAGAATGCCGAGTTCAGCCTCGACGATATTCGCTATGACCAACAGCGTCGCTGGAGCAATTACCAGCGCGGCGTGGCCTGGGCCTTGCAGCAAGAGGGCTTTGCCCTGCCGGGGCTAGACTTGACGATCACCAGCACCGTGCCCATTGGGTCAGGCCTCAGTTCGTCGGCGGCCATCGAAGTAGCGATGGCTTATACATTCCAGACGCTCGGCAATCTGCAATTGGATGGCGTCAAACGCGCCCTATTGTGCCAAAAAGCCGAAAACGAGTTCGTGGGGATGCGTTGCGGCATCATGGATCAATACATCATCTCGCTCGGTCAGCGCGACCACGCCTTACTGATTGACTGCCGCAGCCTAGATTACCAACTCGTGGCCGTGCCCGCCGGGTGCAGCATCATCGTGTGCGACACCAAAAAACGGCGCGGCCTGGTGGATTCAGAATACAACACCCGCCGCCAAGAATGCGAGACCGGCGCCAAACTGCTGGGGGTGCGCGCCCTACGCGACGTGACTCCTGCCCAATTCGAGGCGCGCCAGGACGAATTGAGCGAGGTGACGCGCAAACGCTGCCGCCACGTCGTCACCGAGGATCAGCGCGTGATGGATGCCGTGCAGGCGTTGAGCGCCGGCGACTTGGCGCGTTTTGGGCAATTGATGAACGCTTCGCACATCAGCCTGCGCGACGATTATGCCGTCAGTTGCGCCGAGTTGGACGCCATGGTCGAGGCGGCCTGGCGGCAACCGGGCGTGCTGGGTGCGCGTATGACGGGCGCCGGGTTCGGCGGCTGTACCGTCAACCTGGTAACCAGCGACAAAGCAGAAGCGTTTCAGCGCAATGTGGCTCGTGAGTATAAATCCGTCGCCGGTCTCGACCCCGAGATCTATGTCTGTGTGGCCGAGCAAGGGGTTCACGCGCTTGAGTAAGCAATTGCGCAGCCCTTTGCTGCCAGCCTCGCTGAGCATGGTTCTGATGGGCGCCACGTTGGTCATCACGGGCGCCCTTTTGCCGTCCATCGCCCTCGATCTATCGCTCACATCCGCGCAAGTTGGCCTGCTCGCTTCCAGCCCGGCGGTAGGCTATGTCATCGCCGCTGCCCTGGCTGGCGCTCTTGGCGACCGTTTTGGGTTCAAGAAAATATGGCTCACGGGCGTGATTGCGGGAATGATTGCACTCATCTGGATTGCGCTCACCCCCTCATTCACCTGGTTGCTCCCCGCAGTAAGCGCTATGGGACTAGTCACTGGCTTTATTGACGGCAGCGTCAATCCGTTAGTTGCCATTCTCTCCTCGGGAAGCTCGGGCAGCACATTGAACCGCGTGCATCTCTTTTTTGGGCTGGGGGCTACGGTCGCGCCGCTGCTCATCAGTCTGGGGCTGAGCGCGGGGTTGCCCTGGCGTTGGCATTATGGACTACTCGCGCTATATGTGCTGATTGTCGGCGTGTCCATCCAACGCGCCAGCTATCCGAAATGGACACGCGCCGCCAACGAACAAGGAGCTTTTGCCAAACGTTTGATCCAGCGCGCTATCGCGTTGCCGCTGCTCGCCATGTTGATCTATGGCGGCACGGAAGCCAGTCTGCTCTCGTGGATTCCGCTATATCTGGAGCGCGTGCGCTCGATCCCTTTGACGGCGACTAGTCTCGGCGTCTCGGTGTTCAGCGGCGCCTTGCTCTTGGGGCGCGCTGTGTGCAGCGGCATTGCCGAGCGGATCGGCTATCAGCGGTTGATCGTGGGCAGCGCGGCGCTGGGGGCTGTAGGTGTGGGTCTGATGCTCATCCTGCCCGGACAGGTATTGCCCTGGGGCGCTATCGCCATAGCGGGCTTTTCTCTAGCCGGTTTTTTTGCCACAGCTATCGCCGATGTGACGCGCCGCGCCCCTGAATATGCAGGCGCACTTGCTGGCCTGGCTTGCTCGGCCAATGGCTTGGGCAAGATCATCCTTCCCTGGGCTGTGGGGCAGGTCGCTCAAGGGACAAGCCTCACAGCAGGGTTGTGGCTCGTAGTCATCGCCGCCGCTTTGATGGCGCTGCTCTATAGTCGCTCGTAAGGAGGCCGCATGAGGGCGATTTGTACAGCGCTATTCTGGATTGCCCTGATCGGCATTGCCTATACCTACGTCGGCTATGGCCTCATCATTACCCTGTTAGCGCGCTGGCGCTCTCGCCCGGTGCGTCGAGAGGATATTACCCCCAGCGTGACCATGTTGGTGGCAGCTTACAACGAAGAGAGTTGCATCGCCGCCAAGATCGAAAACACATTGGCCCTCGATTACCCACCCGACAAAATCGAGATCGTCGTCGTAACCGATGGCTCTACCGACCATACCAACGAGATCGTGGCCGCGTATGCTGAGCGCGGCGTGCGGTTGCTCTATCAACCCGAGCGGCGCGGCAAAGTGGGCGCGCTGATCCGCGCCTTTCCGCTCATCCAGAGCGAGATCGTGGTCTTTTCCGACGCCAACAGCTACTTTGCCCCCGACACGCTACGCAAGCTCGTGCGCGCTTTTGCCGACCCGGAAGTAGGCGGCGTGAGCGGCGCCAAACGCATGACAGCGCAGGGCAACCCCACCTCTTCACAAGGGGAAAACCTCTACTGGCGTTACGAATCTTACCTCAAAGCGTGCGACAGCGCCGTCAGCTCGGTGATGGGCGTCCCCGGCGAGATTTGGGCAGCACGCCGCGAGGCTTATATCCTGCCCGACCCTGATATCTTGCTCGATGATTTTGTGGCCTCGTTGCGCATGGTCGAAGCAGGCTGGCGCGTGGTGTTCGAGCCGGAAGCCATCGCTACGGAGGAGGCTTCGCCCAATTTGCGCGCTGAATGGGCGCGCCGCGCGCGCAACGCGGCTGGGGGCTGGCAAGCCTTCTTCAAGCTGCCCGGCATGTTGCGCCACAAGAGCAAACTCATCACCTTCCAGTACCTCTCACATCGCATGTTACGTTGGATGGCGACGCCCTCGCTGTTCGTGGCGCTCTTTCTGGCCAATTGGGGATTGCTGGCGCTGCCATTCTATCGCCTGGCATTGGCGGCGCAGATCGCTTTCTATGGCCTAGCCGGAGGGGGCTGGTGGCTGGCGACGCGCGGGCGGCGCGCGCGCGGGCTGTTGGCGCCGTTTTACATTTGTATGTTAAACGCCACCGCCCTGGCGGGTGGGTGGCGTTATTTGCGTGGGAAACAATCGGTGTTGTGGGCCAAAGTGCGCGACTAGCTATGCGCCCTACTTGACCTCTCGTCCGGTGTAATGTTTCTGATAGTATTCCCGATACGCCTCGCCCGATTTGATCTTGCGCCACCACCACTCGTTATCCACGTACCAGCGCACCGTCTTTTCGATGGCTTGCTCAAAAGTGTGACGCGACTGCCACCCCAGCCCCTTGACCTTTTCCACACTCAATGAATAGCGCCGGTCGTGGCCGGGGCGATCGGTGATGTATTGCAGCAAGCCATCGGGCTTATTCAGCAGGCGCAAAATGGCATAGGCCATGTCTATATTGCGTGTCTCGACGCCTGTACCCAAATTATAGATTTCGCCGATAATGCCGCGATGGAGCACCACGTCAATCCCTTCGCAATGATCCTCGACATACTGATAATCGCGCATTTGCAGACCATCGCCATAGATCGGGATCGGCTTGTCATCAATAGCGTTAGTCACCCACACCGGCACAACCTTTTCGGGATATTGATAAGGGCCGATGTTGTTCGAGCCGCGCGTGATGGTGGCAGGCACGCCGAAACTGGTGTAATAGGCTAACACCATCAGGTCGCCCCCTGCTTTGCTGGCCGAGTAGGGGCTGCGGGTGTGGATCGGATCAGTCTCGACGGATGAGCCTTCAAGCACTTGGCCATACACCTCGTCGGTGCTCACCTGATGATAGCGCTCCAGCTTGAGATCTTTGGCCGCCTCCAACAGCACGAATGTGCCATAGACATCGGTCATGATAAAACTGCCCGGGTCCATCAGCGAGCGATCCACGTGCGTCTCGGCGGCAAAATTGACCAGCGTGTCAATCTGGTATTGACGGATAGTTTCGCGCACCTTGTCGGCGTCGCAGATGTCGCCCTGCACAAAAGCATAGCGCGGATCGCCCGCCACATCGCGCAGGTTATCGGGGTTGCCGGCATAGGTCAGCTTGTCATAGACCAAGATATGATAATCGGGGTATTGCTGAAGCATATGGCGCACAAAGTTCGATCCGATAAACCCCATGCCGCCAGTAACCATCAGGTTCTTCATTGATCCTCCTACGCTTGCGCCGGGCTGCCGCGCCCGACGATGATCTGCCCAAGTTTGCGCGCTATTTTGGCCGGCTGGGCATACCGCTTCCACAAGCGGCGGATGCGCCGACGGGTTGCGTTGAACCAGGTGCGCCGCTGCGACTCCTCCAACGCCCAGGCCAGCCACTGATAGTCCACGCCTTTGATCTTGGCCTCATCAGGGTTGCGCCGATAGCCATCGTGATCCACGATCAGCGAAAGATCGTTCTGAACACAATAATCGTACAGGTTACTGCCCGGATGCGGTGTGTAGAACGCCGGGCTGTAATAGTCAGGATCGATTTTTTTTAACATGCTGATGGTCTCCAACACTTCTTCTTTCGTCTCGGTAGGCAACCCCAACATGTAATTCGCCCAGATGGCGATGCCATACTTGCGGCAGATTTTGGCCGCCGCAAGGTTCTGCCATCGCTTGGTTCCCTTGTGAATGAAACGCAACACACGGTCGCTGCCGCTCTCAAAACCGATGAAATACCCTTTCAGGCCCGCCTTAGCCATCAACGCCACCATATCCTCGTTCTTGACGATAATGTCGGCACGGCTCTGACAAAAAAAGGGCTGTGTGAACCCTTCGGCCATATACGCTTGGCAAAAGGCCATCACCCACTCACGATCTTCGGTTAGGCAATCATCGTGAAACATCAAGCTATTGAAATGATATTGGTCGCGTAACTGTCGCAGTTCGTTCATCACATTTTCGACGCTGCGACGGCGCACCTTGCGCCCGAAAATATGGCGCTCGGCGGGTTGGCAATAGCTGCAATTGTACATGCAACCGCGCCCGGCGATGATGGTCACAAAGGGAGGAGGCAACTCTTCGGCAAAAGGCGATTCGGGCGATGTAACCTCGTACCCCTGAGCGCGCCATTCATCAATAAACAGCGAATGGTCGGCATAGGGCGTCGCATTGAGATCGGGGTGCGTGCCCGGTATGATGCGAGGGATCGTCTCGCCTCGCGCCAGCTTGGTCAACGCGTCGGGGAAGGTTTCTTCCCCTTCGCCCAAGAAGATGTGGTCAATGTTGGGATTCCCCGACAGCTCATCGGGCATGATGGTGGGATGCGGCCCGCCTACCATCGTCACAATGCGCGGGTTCACCTCGCGGATGATTTCCAGGCAACGCATGGCGGGGTTGTAATCCACGCTCATCATGGTCAGAGCGGCCACATCGGGGGCGCGCTCGGCGATCACTTGGCGAAAATGATCCCAACTTTTCAGAGCGCGCAGATCCACCAGGTTGACCTCGTGGCCCGCCGCCCTGGCGCAAGCAGCAAGGATCGCTAGGCCATGGCTGATCCACCCAGAATCCATTCCCTGGCCAATGCTATCGAAGCCTTTGCCTACAATACCCGGGTAGACCAAGCTAACTTTCATGTTCCCCCCAGAGGCGATCACAAAATCCGGACGCTCCAAGCCTGTTCAAGGTTCCCTGAAACTGCTGGATTATACCCTTGGCGCATTCCTTTTGCCAACTGGCCATTCCCTTCTACAATACGAACATCCGGGGCAATCACTTGAAAGGGTGAATAGCGGTGGAGATCAGCGACTTTTTGGCTCATTTGCGCTCGCTACCCACGTATGCAGGGCAGATTGTCCACATCGAGCGCATCCCAGCGCGGCCAGCAACCTATGGCGCACTGGCGCGCCCGCTGCATGCTGCACTGCAAGAGGCGCTGCGCCAGCGCGAAGCGTCGCGCCTGTACACCCACCAGGCCGAGGCCATCAACGCTGTGCGCGATGGCCACCATGTGATGGTCGTCACCGGTACAGCGTCGGGCAAGACGCTGTGCTACAACGTGCCCGTGCTCGAAGCA
Source organism: uncultured Anaerolineales bacterium (assembly GCA_964649365.1). Taxonomy (GTDB): domain Bacteria; phylum Chloroflexota; class Anaerolineae; order UBA1429; family UBA1429; genus CAZYPJ01. The sequence continues at coordinate 21,352 of CAZYPJ010000028.1, forward strand.
GCCCTAGCCGACCCATTGGCGCGGGCATTGTACCTCTTTCCGACCAAAGCACTAGCGCAAGATCAGTTGCGCTCGTTGCGCGAATTGACCAGCCCGTTCAAGGCGATCCGTTTTGGCGCCTACGATGGCGACACTGAGCGCAACGCCCGCGACCGCTTGCGCAAAAACGCAGCTATCATCCTCACCAACCCCGATATGCTCAGCATGGGCATCTTGCCCAACCACCCGGTTTGGGCAGCGTTCTTTCGCCACCTCAAGTATGTCGTACTCGACGAGGCGCACACTTATCGCGGCGTCTTTGGTTCACATGTCGCCTGTCTACTGCGCCGGTTGCGGAGGGTATGCGCATTGTACGGCTCACAGCCGCAATTCATCCTTTGCTCGGCCACCATCGCCAACCCCGCCGAACATGCCCAGCGGCTCACTGGCTGCGAGGTGCAGGTGATAGATCACGACGGCGCCCCGCAAGGCCCCCGACATTTCGTGCTATGGAACCCACCCTACCTAGACAAGTCTATCGGCGCGCGGCGCAGCATCAACACCGAAGCGACCAGCCTCTTCGCCGAATTGGTAGAGCACGGTCTGCGTAACATCACTTTTGCGCAGACGCGCAAGATAGCCGAATTGCTCTATTACTATGCCCAACACCGCCTACGCCGCGAGCATCCCGAGTTAGCTGAGCGGATCAGCGCCTATCGCGGCGGGTATCTGGCCGAAGAGCGACGCGACATCGAACGTCGCCTATTTTCGGGCGAGTTGCTGGGCGTGACGGCCACCAATGCGCTGGAATTGGGCATAGATATTGGCCAGCTCGACGCCACGGTGTTGGTAGGCTACCCGGGGGCCATCGCCAGCACTTGGCAGCAGGCTGGCCGCGCCGGACGCGGCAAACGCGAATCGCTCAGCATCCTGCTGGGACGAGACGACCCACTGGATCAGTATTTCATGCGCCATCCTCAAGAGCTGTTCACCCGACCTCACGAGAGCGCGTTGATTGACCCTGGCAACTTGCATGTATTGCGCGAGCATCTGCCCTGCGCGGCGCACGAGTCACCCTTGCAAGCGGACGACGAGGACCTTTTCGGCGAAGGGTATGTGGACGCCATGATCTCGCTAGAACGCGACGGCGCGCTGACTTATCGTAACGATCGCTGGTATGCGCTTGGCGACGATTATCCGGCGCAAAGGGTCAACATGCGCTCGGCCTCTAGCGCTCGATTCCTATTAGTGGACGAAACCGCCAACTATCGCACCCTAGAAGAAATTGACGCCGAAACAGCGTTCTTTCGCATCTATCCGGGGGCGGTGCATCTGCATCGCGGCCGTTCGTATCGCGTCACCAGGCTTGATCTGGAGGCGCGTATAGCTTACGCTCGCCCCGTCGAAGCCGATTATTACACCCAACCTCGCGAAATGAACGAGGTCAACATCATCCGCTCGCTAGAGCGACGCGCGCTCCCAAGCACTGATTTGTACTTTGGCTTGGTGCGCGTCACCCAACAGGTAATTGGTTTGACGCGCAAGCAGCAATTTACCGATAAACTGCTCGGCGAGGAACCGCTCGATTTGCCGCCCGTCTCCTACGAGACTCAGGCTCTTTGGTTCACAGTGCCCGACGAGATCAGCCAAGAAGTGGCGCGCCGCAAACTCGATTTTGCTGGCGGCCTGCACGCCGTCGAACACGCCTGCATCGGGCTATTGCCGCTTTTCGCCATGTGCGACCGCGACGACATCGGCGGCCTCTCCACTCCCAAGCACCCCGACACCGACCTGCCCCAGATCTTTATCTATGACGGACACGCTGGCGGCGTGGGTTTGGCTCGTAAGGGGTTCGAGGTCATCGAAGAGTTGTGGCAGCGCACCCGCCAGTTGATCGCCGAGTGCCCTTGCGACGAGGGCTGTCCCTCGTGCGTCATCTCGCCCAAGTGTGGCAATCGCAACGAGCCGCTCGACAAACACGCCGCCGTGATGATTCTGGAGCGCCTGATTTTTTGCTAAAAGGCCACAACTAGTATATTATGTTGTGAACCTTGACGATGAGGCTCTTGCGGTAGGTGGGGCCTATCGCAACAGCAGCAAGGTTGCATCCCGAAAACGGGCGCGCAATCGCGTCCTTCTTGTCTCATGTCCTCATCTTCACAGTTTGATTCCCTCTATACCCTGTGGTATAGTAGCACGCAGTTTGCAGTGTTGGAGGCGCAATAGCCGTATGGCTAATCAGGTATTTACCGATCCCAACGAATTCGATAATTGGCTGGGGGAGGATTTCGAGGCCGATAACGAAGATTTTGAAGAGGAAGAGTTTCCCGTATTGCCGTTGCGCGATACGGTTATCTATCCTCAAATGATGGCGCCTCTCTTGGTCGGGCGTGAGCGGTCGCTCAGCGCCATCGAGGCTGCGTTGGCCGGCAACAAGCGGCTGGTAGTCATCGCCCAGCGTGATGAAGAGGTCGAAGACCCCGAAACCGACGATCTGTACACCATCGGCACCGAGGTAGTCATCGGGCGCAAATTACGTATGCCCGATGGCACTACTAGCATCTGGGTACAAGGGCAACGCCGCGATCAGGTGGTCGAATCTCCGCAATCGCAGCCCTATATCACCGCCGTCGTGACGCCCATACAGGAGACGTGCGAAAAGAACCTCTCCCCCGAGGCGCTGATGCGAGCGGTGCTAGCCCTGTTCGAATAGGTCGTCCAGCTGAACCGCCACATGCCCGATGACGCCTATGTGGCCGCAATGAACGCCGAACAGCCGACTTGGCTGGCCGATTTGGTGGCTTCGACGCTGGAGTTGGACTTGGCTGAGCGCCAGGAGATCCTCGAAATCCTGGATTGCACCGAGCGCCTGCAAAAGATCAGCATCGTGCTGGCCTCCGAGTTGGATGTGCTCGAACTCGAGAATCGCATCCATTCTCAAGTGCAACAAGAGATCGATCGCAGCCAGCGTGAGTATTTTCTGCGCGAGCAGATGCGCGTCATTCAGAACGAGCTAGGCGAGGCGGACCCCTTTGTCCAAGAGGTCAATGAGCTGCGCGCCAAGCTCGCTGAAATGACCTTGCCCGACGAGGTGCGCCAAAAGGCCGATAAGGAACTGGCGCGCTTGAATGGTATGCCTTCATCGGCGCCAGAAGTGGGCGTGATCCGCACCTATCTCGATTGGATCATGGAACTGCCCTGGGCCAAAGAGACGACCGATAAACTCGATATCGCCGCCGCCGCCAAGCTGTTGGACGAAACGCACTATGGGTTGCCCAAAGCTAAGGAGCGTATCCTGGAGCATATGGCGGTGTATCAACTGGCCGCCGAAAAGATGAAGAACCCCATCCTCTGCTTTGTAGGGCCTCCGGGCACGGGCAAAACGTCATTGGGGCGCTCTATCGCAGCCTCGCTGGGACGCAATTTCGTGCGTGTGAGCTTGGGCGGCATCCGCGACGAGGCGGAGATTCGCGGCCACCGACGCACCTATGTAGGCGCTTTGCCCGGTCGCATCATCCAAACTATGCGTCGCGCAGGTAGCAAGA
>CAZYPJ010000029.1:0-5376 GCA_964649365.1 uncultured Anaerolineales bacterium
GCTCGCCGCCCGCCAGGCGCCTCCGCCGCCGCCCGAGCGCGAACCTGCCCGCCCACCTGGTCGGCGTGCGGCCCACCGGCCTGCACGGCGAGCCCACGGCGGCGCTGGCGCGCATGGCTTCGGGGCGCTTTCGCTATGTGGACATCAAAGAGGGCGACACAGTGGTGCTTTCGTCCAAAGCGATTCCCGGCAACGAGACGCAGATCTATCGCAACATTGACAACCTGTTCCGCCGGGGGGCCAACGTGGTCTATGGCGAGCAGGCCGGGCTGCACGTTTCGGGGCACGCCGCGCAGGAAGAACTCAAGCTGATGCTCAACCTGCTCAGGCCGCTCTATTTTGTGCCCATGCACGGCGAATATCGCATGTTGCAGATTCACGCTCGTTTGGCTTATGAATTGGGCTTTGCCCCGTCGGACGTGTTCGTGCTCGACAAGGGCCAAACGTTGGAGCTAGGCCCCAGCGGGGCGCGATTAGGCGACAAAGTGCAGGCCGAGAATGTCTTTGTGGATGGCGCGCTGGTGGGCGACGTGGGCCATTCGATCTTGCGCGACCGGCTGGCGTTATCGCAAGACGGCTTTGTCATCGCTCGGGTGGCCGTCGAGGCCGAGACGGGCCAGGTGATTGACGACCCGCAGATCATCTCGCAGGGGTTCGTCTATGTGCCCGAATCCACCGAGTTGCTGCGCTCCGCCGAGGCAGCCATTGTCGAGGTCGTCGAGCGCATCGGCGGCAACGGAACCGCGCCCGAGGAGATCGGTCGCCAGATCAAGCGCCGCCTGGAAAAGCTCTTTTACGACGAGACCCGCCGCCGGCCGATGATTATCCCCATGGTGACCAAGGGGTAAGGGATGCACCCAGAAGTCAGCGAGCTAGAACGTCTGCGGGTCGAGATCGAGGATCACGAAGGCGCGCTGGGGATGCTGTACGATTTCCAGGCTTACATGAAGCCCAAAGGTCGCTACGCAGAAGAGACGGCGGCGCGCATCGCCGAGCACGAGGCCGCCAGCGCCGCCCTACGCGAGCAGCTACGCCAGCGGTTAGCCGATCTGCGCCGAGAAACGCCGCAAGTCGTCGCCTTTTGGGTTCAGTGGCACCGCGAGCAGGGGCAGATCATCCTGGAGCATCTGCCGAAGGATCACGACCATATCCATCACGCCAGTGTGGCGCGTGAGACGCTGGCCGCCTGGGAACAGGTGTTGGCAGGGAACAAGGAGTATGTTCCCATCTTTCACCACCTCTTTCCCCGCTACGCCGAGGCCTCGGCGCGGTTGGCCGGGCGCGCCAAAACATAAGGGCGCGACGTGTCGCGCCCCTACGCCTACAAGTCGCGCCGACCGAACGAGTACACCGAAAGCCCAATCAAGGCGACGGTATAGATCAATGTGTAGATCAGCATCGCGGGGCTGGGGGGCGACCCGGCAGTGAACGGCGACATCCCCAACATGCGAATGGCGGGCGCCTGCATATTGTAGGAAGCCATCTGCCACATGGCTTCGCTGGGCACGAGCAGACTGGTGATGATGCCGATGTCCACCGCAGTGTCGTTGCCCGCGATCGAGCCGACGCGCTCGATCCACGCGCCGATGAACGCCAGGCCATAGAGCATGAACGCCACCACGCCATTGGCGATGGTGGAGAGCCTCGTGCCGCCCAACAGGCTCAACGACAGCACGATGATCGCCTGAAAGATGATCAACGCCACGCCCAGCAGCGCATTGGGCGGCGCATAGCGCGAAATCGCCCACGTCACCCCGATCAAGCCGCCCGTCAGCAGAGCGATATAGACCGCCAACATGCCCGCCAATCCCAACCACTTGCCCAGCAGAATGGCGCTGCGCCGCACCGGCTTGACCGCCAGCGATTGAATGGTCTGCGAAGAGATCTCGACTGGCAACGACCCCACCGAGGTGAGCACCGCCAGCATCACGCCCAAAAAGTTCACCACATACATCCCGGCCATGATGACAAAGTTCATGCTGCTGTCGAGCGCCAGGCTTTTGCCCCTGCTGTATTGCTGAAAATCGCGGTAGATAAAGTAAAAGCCAATGCCATAGAGGATGATGAAAGCCAGCCCCAAGCCCAGAGCGGCCCAGACGATCTTGCGTCGCCGCGCCTCGCGGAACGTCAACTCGGCCAGGATCGCGATGTCGGTCAGGAAGGCTCGCATAGCTTGTCTCCCACGATGCTGACGAACAGGTCTTCCAGCGAAATAGCGCGCGGCGAAAGCGCATAGAGATCCACCCCTTGCGCCACGATCCAGCGGGCGATGGCGGGCAGAGCGGCGTCATCGGGCAGGTGCAGCGTCAGCTGGTTTCCGTTGCCCTCTGCGACATCCACTCGCGAGCTGAACTGCTGCAAGCCCGCGATAAGGTCGTCGCTCACCCTGCCTACGCGCACATCCACCTCCAGCAGGCCCTCTTGATAGTGCTTTAGATCCATTACTTTGCGCACGATCCCTTGCGCCACGAACGCAACGCGGTCGCAGGTCACTTCGACCTCGCTGAGTAGATGCGAGTTGAGGAACACCGTCACGCCCCGCTCGCGGAGATGGCGGATCACGTCGCGCACCATGCGCCGGCCCAGGGGGTCGAGGCCGGAGGTCGGTTCATCCAAAAAGACCACCTCGGGGTCGTTAATCAGCGCCTGCGCCAACCCAATGCGTTGCTGCATGCCTTTAGAGTAAGCGCCCAAGCGCCGTTCGGCGGCCTCGGTCAGGCCCACCAATTCGAGCAGATCGTGAATGCGCTGGCGCCGCGTTTCGCGGGGGATATGGTGCAATTTGCCGTGCAGGTCGAGGAATTCGGCGCCGCACAGCCAATCGTGAAAGCGAAAGTGCTCGGGCAGAAATCCAACCCGGCGGCGCGCCTCTGGGTCGGAAATAGGGATGCCCAACAGGCTGGCCTCGCCCGCCGTAGGGGCCGCCAATCCTAGCAACATTTTGACCGAGGTCGTCTTGCCGGCGCCGTTTGGCCCCAAAAAGCCAAACACCTCGCCGCGCTCCACAGCCAGATCGAGCGCCGCAACAGCCACCTTGGGGCCGAACTCTTTGCGTAGCCCGCGCGCCTCGATGGCCAATGATCCTTCAGACATAGCCCGCTCCTTAGAATATCCGAGGGACAGAGGGCGCAGAGATTTGAAATCTGCCAAACTATTGATGCGAACACAAGGTGCTAAACATCACATGCGCGCATAAGGCGCTATAACCATAGTCGCGCCCCTTGTGGGCGCCGGGGCGTCTAGAAAATCATGCCCGGATCATTAATGGCAAGACGGGAGTTTTTGCCGAAAGGTTCCGCACTCTGTGCCTCTGTATCCCTGCGCCTCTGATTACGCCAATGCGTCGCGCAGGCCGCGAAGGTAGGCGACGCTTTCGATGGTGCTGGCGCGAAAGTCGGCCTTGCCTTCGTATTCGCTCAGCACTGGGCCATCGTAGCCGGCCTCGGCCAGCATCTTGAACAAGCTCGCCAAGCCAATATCACCCCGACCGGCGGGCAGCAGCTCGAACTCGCTCTGAGCAAAACAGCCATCTTTGATGTGGACATTGACCACAAAGGGCAGCAATTTCTCGAAAAAGCGGTGCGCCGTCTCGATGGAATGACCCGCCCAGCAGAAATTGCCCGTATCCAACGTAATGCCCAGGATGGGGCTGCCCACATCGTGCAGTAGGCCCGCGAGCAAATCGCCGTTATTGATCAGTCGCCCGTGATTCTCGATGCCGATGCTCAGCCCCCAACCCGCCGCCTGGGCCGTGACCGCCTTGAACCCGGCCACCAGGCGAGGATACAGCGCGTCGAGGGTGTAGCCCTCTAGCACGTCGCCCGCAAAGGCGCGCACGATGGGGATGCCCATCTGCCGGGCCACATCGCAATAGCCAATGAATTGCTGTACCTGGGCGGCCAGCGCCTCGTCGGTGGGCTGGGCAGGGTTGAAATACCCCCCGAGGCTGACGGGTGTAATGCCGCTGGCCGCGATGGTCGCCTTGATCGCGGCGTAATCAATGGGCGGCGCCCACAGGTTCTGGTGCACGGTGGCGCGCCCGTTCAGTTCCATCGCCTCGCATCCGGCGGCGACGCCCACCGCCAGCGCATCTTGTAGGGAATAGGCCCCCATGCCCAATGAAACAAAGCCGATTTTCATAGTTTCGCTCCTTGCGGGTCGCTGCGAGGACGCGGACAAGGACAGAGCGCGTCCGTGGCGCGACCATCTGTTACGACGTTGCCAAGCTTGCGCGATGCGCCCTATCATATACCAAACAGCGCGCGCGCTCAACTCGACAGGGCAAGCTTGTTTTGCACTTGGCCTGGCCGCCAGCCTGTGCTAAGCTATCACGCAGTTTGTAAGGAGCAGACGCATACTGTACGCGCGTCGCATCGCTATGGTTTCGATGATCCCAGGAGGTGTCCATGACCGAGTTGCTCGACCTTCGCCATATCCGTGCGGGGCGCGAAATCCCCACCGAGATCTATTCCGATCAGCCCTACATCGCGCAAACCGGCGACGGCGCCTGGCTGTGCGTCGTCACCACTGGCGCGGGCCGCGAGGGCGAGACCGGGCAGCACGTCGTGACCATGCGCAGCGACGACCAGGGGCGCAGTTGGTCGAGGCCGGTGGATGTCGAGCCAGCCGATGGCCCTGAAGCATCCTATGCTGTCTTGCTGGCGGCTCCATCCGGGCGCATCTTTTGTTTCTACAACCACAACACCGACAACCTGCGCGCCGTCCGCGCCGATGATCCGCCCTACGCGGGCGGCCTGTGCTGGCGTGTGGATTCGTTGGGCCATTTTGTGTTCAAGTACAGCGACGACCACGGGCGCACCTGGTCGGCGCAACGCTACGAGATCCCCATCCGCGCGATGGAGATTGATCGGCGCAACGCCTACGCCGGCGCCATCCAGTTTTTTTGGAATGTGGGCAAACCTTTCATCCACCAGGGAGCCGCCTTTGTCTCGTTGCACAAAGTGGGCGGCTTCGGAGAGGGATTCTTTACCTCGTCCGAAGGGGTGTTGTTGAAAAGCGCGAACCTGCTGCTCGAGCGCGACCCCGCTGACGCAGTGTGGGAGACCCTGCCCGACGGCGAAGCTGGGCTGCGCGCGCCGGCGGAGATTGGCGGCCCCATTGCCGAAGAGCAGAGTTATGTCGTGTTGAGCGATGGCTCGTTCTATTGCGTCTATCGCACGATTGACGGCCACCCCGCCTGCGCCTACAGCCGCGACGGCGGCCATACCTGGAGCGCATCGCAATACGCCCGCTACGCCGATGGCCGGCTGATGAAGCATCCGCGCGCCGCTAATTTCGTGTGGAAGTGCCGCAACGGCAAATACCTCTATTGGTTCCATAACCACGGCGGGCGATTCATCCGCGAGCATCCCCGGC
>CAZYPJ010000029.1:5386-24672 GCA_964649365.1 uncultured Anaerolineales bacterium
GTCTTCGGCAGGACGAACAACCCCTGGACCCTGGCGCGCATCCCCGGCGGCGCGTCATCGCTTATGAGGATCGCAACCCAGTGTGGTTGTGCGGCGGCGTGGAAGCCGATAGCCCCGAGGGGCGCGTGATCCGCTGGTCGCAGCCCGAGATCGCTCTATACGACGACGATCCCTACATCCGCATGAGCTACCCCGATCTGGTGGAAGAAGACGGGCGCTATTATCTGACCGAGACGCAAAAAGACATCGCGCGCGTCCACGAGATAGATCGGTCGCTGCTGGAAGGCTTGTGGTCGCAGGACGAGCGACGCGAGGCGGCGACAGATGGCTTGGCGTTGGCGCTGCCCGCAAGCGGACAGGCTATGCCTCGCGAGGCGGCCCTGCCGGAGCTGCCTCCGTTCACGCAACGCGATTCGACGCGCGCCGACTATGGCTCGCGCGACCTGCGCCAGGGGTTCAGCATTGAGTTGTGGCTGCGCCTGGCGGCGTTGGACGCCGGGCAAACGCTGGTGGATAATCGCGCCGATAGCGGCCAGGGGTTCGCCCTCCAGACCACCGCACGCGGCGCGGTCGAGATCATCCTGAACGATGGCCGCTGCGAGAGCCGTTGGGCGAGCGACGCGGGCTTACTCCGCGCGGGGGAGCTGCACCACCTCGTCGCTATCGTGGACGGCGGCCCCAAGATCATCTTGTGGGTTGTAGATGGGGCGCTGTGCGACGGCGGCGACCAGCGCCAGTTCGGATGGGGTCGCTACAACCCCAACCTGCGCGGCGTGTCGGGCGCGCCCAAGCTGCGCATCGGCCCCGATATGCAAGGCGAGATCATTGGCCTGAGATTGTACCGGCGCGCGTTGCGCGTATCTGAAGCCATCGCCAATCGGCAAGCAGGATTAGGAGCATAAGCCATGACGCCACAATCCCCCACCTTCTCCAAGACCCCCCTCTTTGAGGGCCGCGCGGGCGGCTATGAGCTATATCGCATTCCGGGCATCGTCGCCACGGCGCGCGGCGCGCTGCTGGCCTATGTCGAGGCGCGCCAGAGCGCGCGCGGCGATTGGGGCGCGATTGACATCCTCATGCGCCGCGGCGCCGACGGCGGCGCCACGTGGAGCGCCCCGCATAAGATCGTGGATTTGGGCTATCGCCTGCCCAAGAACCCTGTGGCGTTGGAAAAAGGGTTGGCCGGCGCTGACGAGCAGACCTTTAATAACCCAGTGGCTATTGTGGATCGGCAGACGGGCGCGGTGCATTTCCTCTTTTGCGCCGAATATTGTCGCTGCTTTTATATGCGCAGCGATAACGACGGCCTGACCTTTACGCGCCCCGTGGAAATCACCACGACCTTTGACGCTTTCCGACCCGAATACGATTGGAGGGTGCTTGCCACGGGGCCAGGGCACGGCATCCAGCTTGACAAGGGGCGATTGCTCGTCCCCGTCTGGCTCTCGGAGGGCACGGGCAGCCACGCCCATCGGCCCTCGTGCGTCGCGACGATCTATAGCGACGACCATGGCGCCACCTGGAAACGGGGCGAGATCGTCGTCCACGACAGCGAACAATTCGCCAATCCTTCCGAGACCGTGGCGCTGCAATTGACCGATGGCCGCGTGATGCTCAATATCCGCTCCGAGGCGAGCGAACATCGTCGCCTGGTCTCGTTCAGCGCCGACGGCGCGCGGGGTTGGTCAACACCAGTATTCGACGAAGCGTTGTTCGAGCCGATCTGCTTTGCCGCGCTCGAACGCTTGAGCGGCCCGCCAAAGCCGCGCATCCTGTTCGTCAACCCCGATAGCAGCGCCCTAGGCGCATCGCCCAACGACCCGCGCGGCTGGCGGCGCGAGAACCTGACCCTGCGTCTAAGCTATGACGAGGGGCAAACATGGCCGATAGCCCGCGTGATTGACCCCGACATCGCCGGCTATGCCGACCTGGCCGTCGGGCCGGACGGCGCAATCTATTGCTTGTACGAGGGCGGCGGTATAGGCGGCAATATGTATCATTGCACCCACGTCACCTTGGCGCGGCTCAATCTAGAGTGGCTGTCCGCCGGACGCGATAGTCTGGAGGGCCAGGGATGAACCCCACCATCGAACGCATCGAGACCTATGTCGTCGAACAGCGTCTCAAGCAGCCATTCTACTTTTCGCAATGGGAATATGATCGCCGCGCCGTGTGCCTGGTGCGCGTGACCACCGCCGACGGCTGCTATGGCTGGGGCGAGGGCTATGGCCCGGCGCGCGTGGTGCGAGCAGGGGTCGAGCATCTGGCGCAGTTCATCATCGGGCAGAATGCTTTGCATCAAGCGGCGCTGTGGCAGACGATGTACCGCCGCTCGTTGGATTACGCCCGGCGCGGCGTGTTGGCGGCGGCGCTCAGCGCGCTCGACATCGCTTTGTGGGATATCAAGGGCAAGTTGCTGGGGCAACCGGTCGCTGTGCTGTTGGGCGGGCCGCGCCGCGAGAGCGTGCGCGTCTATGCCACGGGAATGTATTTCTCGCACGGCCCCGACCAGCCGGCGCGCCTGGCCGACGAGGCGCGCTTGTACTTGGCGCAGGGGTTTACGGCGATGAAAATGAAAGTGGGGCTGGGGATCGCCGAGGATGTGGCTAACGTGCGCGCCGTGCGCGAGGCTATCGGCGCCTCCACGCCGTTGATGGTGGACGCCAACCACGCCTATTCGCTCTGCGAAGCGCTGGCCCTGGCGCGGGCGTTGGAGCCGTTCGACATCGGCTGGTTCGAGGAGCCGGTCTCGCCCGAGGATTACGCCGGCTATCGCGAGTTGCGCGAACGCAGCGCCATCCCCATCGCCGGCGGCGAATGCGAGTACCTGTGCGCGGGGTTCCGTCATCTGGCGGTGGAGCGCTGCCTCGACATCGCCCAGCCCGATCTGTGCGCGGCGGGCGGCCTGACCGAGGGGCAGCGCATCGTGGCGCTGATGCAGACCTTTGGGATCAACGTGACGCCGCATTGCTGGGGAACAGGGATTGCCTTTGCCGCTGGCTTGCACCTAGCCAGCACGCTCGACGTGCTGCCGGGCCGCCTGCGCGCCGCTGAGCCATTGCTGGAGATGGATCGCACCGAGAACCCTTTGCGCGACGCGCTCACCACGCCCTTGTTCGGCGTAGAAGCGGGGCGCGTGCGCTTGCCCACCATCTCCGGCCTGGGCGTGGATGTGGACGCGGCTCTGCTACGCGAATTCGCAGCGCCGTAGCGATCAGTGCTCAGCCATCAGCAAGATACCTTGCTTCTCGTGCTGCCTGCTGATGGCTGATAGCTGGCTGCTATCGTTTGAAGCGCAGCAAACACGTCGCCGCGCCCTGGCACATGTTGTGCGGCGCCTCGTAGGTGATCCCCGCGCCGAACTCGGCGGCCCAGGCGGCGTATTCGCCGGCGCAGATGCGCGGGCCGATCTTGTCGGCTAGGTATCCCCGGCCTGCCTTCAACATCAGCTTGAGCCAAAGGCATTCCTCGATGGTGATTTCGAGCAGGCCGTTGGCTTCGTCCAGGCGACTCTGAAAAGTGAACCCTTCCCAGCGCAGCTTGGTAGTAAAGCACGCCTCTAGCGCCGCCAAGCCTTCGCGCTGGCCGGTCATCTCTTTGAGCATTCGCGCCTGAATCTTGGGCATCACCACCCACACCTCAGCGTCGAGGTCGAGCGCGGCGTCGAACCCGCGCTGCGCCTCGGCCCTCATGAACCACAGCCCATCCACTGCGGTATAGCTGCGGCGAAAAAACTCGATGGCGTGTTCGTCAGTGAGTGGGGTCATTTGAACTCTTGCTCCGTCCGCTCGATAATCATATTCTGCCATTCGCGGCTGAGGGTGGCAAAGCGCGCCGACCAGCCCGAGACGCGCACGGCCAGCGTGGGGTAGCGCTCGGGGTGGGCCTGCGCCTCGCGCAACAGATCGCTATCTACCACGTCTATGTGCAGGAACACGCCGCCAAGTTGCACAAACGTCCGCATCAGCGCCACGAGCACATCCAGCCCCTCCTCGCCCTTGACCGCCGAGGGATGGATTTTGAGTTCCAGCGCTGTGCCGTTGGGCAGACGAGTGTAATCCACGGCGCAGAACGAGCGGATGACGGCGGTAGGGCCTTCGCGGTCGGAACCAGGCGAGGGCGAAAAGTTGTTGGCCAGGTATTCGCCCTTGCGCGCGCCCGCCGCCGTAGCGCCGCGCCTTTCGGCCCATTCGATCTGGCGACCAAAAGTGCTGATCCCCGCCGGGCGCAACACGCCAGCCCGTTCGCGCACGCGGCCGGCCAGCGCGGTGTAATCGTCGAACACGCGCCGCGCCAGCGCATCGGCGGCGGGGTCGCCGTTGCCATAGCCTACCAATTCGCCCCGGATACGCCGCCGCAACGGTTCGCGGCCCTCCCAGTTGGCGCGCAGCGCCTCGACCATCTCAGTCAACGTCATCTCGCCCCGCTCATAGACGTAAGCGCGGATAGCCAGCAAGCTGTTGACCACATCGGGCAATCCGCCAGCGTGGGGCGCGAACACGGTATAGCGCGCGCCGCGATCGTGATACCCTCGCGCGCGCTCGATGCAATCATCCACTAGCAGCGAGATTAACGGCGCGGCGCGACCGCCCAGCTCAAAGGCGTCGGCTTGGCGGTGGAACTCGTCGAGGTAGGCGCCCAGCCGCGCCAGGTAGGCGGCGTAGAGGCTCTCGAAATCGTCATAGCGCGGAACGGGCGCCTCCGCCGGTTGGGTGACGCCCAGCGTCTCTTGCAGCAAGAGCAGCGCATCGAACGGGCGATACAGAAAGCAGGTCTGCCCGGGCAGGACGATCTCCCAGCAGCCGTCGTTGGCAAAAGTGCGCGCCTGTTCCAGGGTATAGCCGAATGCAACCAGAGAGGATAATATGGTCTCCTCATTATAAATCGCCACTGCGCCCCCGCCTAGCCGTTGCACCTCGGCGATGCGGCGCAGCAATGGGCGCGGCGAACGCTCCGACAGGCGCACCGCGATGGGGAAATCGCTGATGCGCAGCGCCTCGACCACATCGAGCACCAGATAGGTGACGGCATTGGTCACATCGCGACCCTCGGCGTCCACCCCGGCCAGGACGATGTTCTGGTAGAACTGGGCGTCGCCGCTGGAGCCGACCTGATCGGTGGCCGCACCGGTCCATTCGCAGCCCTTGATCCAGAAATGGGCCAGAATCTCGCGCGCTTCGTCGAGTGTGATCCGCCCGGCGGCCAGGTCGCGCTCCAGATACGGCCCTAGCATCTGGTCAATCCGCCCGACGCCCGACCAGTTGCCGCACAGCCGCTGAAAGGCATAGGCGAACCACAGCGACTGCACCGCCTCGAAAAACGTCTCGGCGGGGTGTTCGGGCACGCGGCGCAGCGCGTCGAGCGCCTGGGCGTAGGCCGCGCGCGCCGGGCCAGTTGCGCCCGCCAAGACCTCCTCCAAAAAAGCAACATACCGCCGCCGCCAAACCTCCGCCGCGTCGAGGCAGGTCAGCATCGCGTGCAAAAAGTCGCGCCCCGGCTCGTCTAGGTCGCCGCGCGCCAGGCGCGCCTCGATCTGGGCGCGCAAACCGCGATAGCCCAGCTTGAGCACGCGGTCGAACCCGGCGGTGAGATGGCTGGTGCTGTAGCTGCCCACCAGCGGCGTGCGATGGTTGGCCGCCTCTAGCAGCGTGGCCGCGCCGACGATGCGCTCGCCCTCCGTCACGCGCAGCGGCGCGCGCTCCGCTATGCGCATCACCGCCCGCGCATAGCGCCGGTTCTCCGATTCGCCCGCCGCCTCGTCGAGCGCGAAATCGGCGGCGCGCATGGCGCGCCCGTGCTCCCCGCTCATCGCCCGCCGCGCCAACTCCAATGTGACGGGGTTCAGATTCATTCCTACACCCATCAATAAACCACCTCTGTATCTTGATTTTTCGGAGACCTCTGCGTTCTCTGTATCTCTGCGTCTCTGTGGTTCCACTCCCTCACGGCAAGTCGCGCCCGCGCGCTACCTGGAAGAGATGATACCACTCGTCGCGGCTCAATTCGATTTCGCTCGCTCGGCAGCAGGCGGCGATGCGCGCTGGGTTGACCGTGCCGATGACCGGCTGGATGCGCGCCGGGTGGCGCAAAATCCACGCGATCAGGATCGCCTCGGGCGCGACGCCTTTGCTGGCGGCCATCTCGGCCACAACGCGGGCGGCCTGCTCGTAACGCGGCTGAGGCTGCGGCGCGGGCTTGCCCGTCAGCCAGCCGTTGGCCAACGGCCCCCACGCCTGGATGGTGATGTCGTGCAGACGGCAGTATTCCAGCGTGCCCTCGTTGCGATCCACAGCGGGATAGTCGTAGCGGTTCATCACCAGCCCCTCGTCGAGCATGGGCGTGTGGATCAGGTTGAACTCCAGTTGGTTGGCGGCCAACGGCTGATCCACCCAACGCTGGAGCAGCGCGATCTGCGCCGCCGTGTGGTTGCTCACGCCGAACCAGCGCACCTTGCCGCTGCGGTGCAGATCGCTAAAGGCGCGGGCCACCTCCTCCGGCTCCACCAGCGCATCGGGGCGGTGCAAGAGCAACACGTCGAGGTAATCGGTCTTTAATCGGCGCAGGCTGCCCTCCACCGCTTCCAGGATGTGCTCGTAGGAAAAGTCAAAGCGCTTGGCGATGGCGCCTTCGGGGTCGCCCACTTGGCGGATGCCGCACTTGCTCTGGATCACGATCCGCTGGCGCAGCCCCGGCGTCTCGGCCAGCAAGGCGCTGAATACCTCCTCGCGGCGGCCCCGGCCATAGACATCAGCATGGTCGAAAAAGGTGATCCCGCCATCCAGCGCGGCGCGCAATGAAGCCAGCGCCTCGCGGGGGTCGTCGCTCAGCCGCATACATCCCTGCGCGATGCGTGACACTTCTAGGGATGAGCTGCCCAGCTTTTGCGTTTTCATTTTCTTTCCCTTTCAGAAGGTATATCGGACAGGATTTACAAGATTAACATGATTTTGCTGCTATTACCGCGACGCTCGGGTTTCATCTTGTAGATCTTGTTAATCTTGTCTAGTCTCTCCTCTATACTGCACAAGATATGTCGGACAGGATTTACAAGATTAACATGATTTTGCTGCTATTACCGCGACGCTCGGGTTTCATCTTGTAGATCTTGTTAATCTTGTCTAGTCTCTCCTCTATACTGCACAAGATATGTCGGACAGGATTTACAGGACTAACGGGATTTTGGCGCTATGATCGTGACGCCCGGATGTCCTCTTGTCAATCCTGTTAATCTTGTCTAGTGCTTGTTCCGTGTTGGGTTTGACATGGGCGCTTGGCGCGCACTATAATGCCCGCAGCCCGTGGATGGATGGAACATACCGCAAAGCGGGCCTGAATGTCAAGAAGACAGGAGGCCTTTCATGCAACACGACCCACAACATCCCTGGCTCATGCCGCAATGGGCGGCCAGCCAGCACAACTTTGCGCCCGAGATCGCCATCCCGCCGCGACCGGTGGCGCTACACGACATCACCGTGCGCGACGGCGAAGAGTGCGCCGACCTGGCCTTTTCCGTCGAGGACAAGGTGCGCGTGGCCGAGGCGCTGGCCCGGCTGGGCGTGCGCCGCATGGAGCTGTTTCCCACCGTGCCGGGCTGGCTCGCATCGGTGCGCGCCATCTTGGCGCGCCGACTGGGGTTGGATCTCTACGTCACCTGGCATCCGGGCCGCGCCGAGCGCGCGCTCGACCTGGGCGTGCGCCACATCATGGTGTGGTATCGCATCGGCGAGGTGTTTCAGCAGCACGTCTCCAAGCGCAGCCGCGCCGAGTTAATGGACGAGATGCTGACCACCGTGCGCGCTGCGCGCCAGGCGGGGGCAGTGGTCAACCTGTTCCTGCCCGAATGTTCCCGCGCCAGCCTGGAGCACATTCTAACTGCCGCGCGCGCCGCCGAGCAAGAGGGCGCCAGCGCCGTGACAGTGGTGGATAGCCAGGGCGTGGCGCGCCCGGCGGCCGTCGCGTATCTGGTGCGCCAGCTCAAACAGGCCACCGGCCTGGGCGTAGAGGTGCACTGCCACAACGATTTCGGCCTGGCGGTGGCCAACGTCCTGGCCGCTTACGAGGGCGGCGCCGACGCGCTGCACGTGGCCGTCAACGCGGTGGGCTATCGCGCCGGCAACGCCGCGCTGGAAGAAGTGGCCATGGCGCTCGAAGTGCTCTACGGCGTGGATACCGGTCTGCGGCTCGACCTGTTGCCCGAACTCTCGCGTTTGGTGGAAGAGATCACCGGCCTGCCCGCTGGCTATTTCAAGGCCATCTCGGGGCGCGGCGTGTTCCATTATGAGCAGTGGAGCGCCGCCGCCGCGCTGACCGCCGGCGGCGAGCGTCGCTACGCCTTCCCGTTCGAGCCGGAGGCCATTGGCCTCAGCGCCAAGCTGATGATCGGCAAATGGAGCGATTTGGGCGGCGTGGAGCGCAAGCTGGCCGAATATGGCCTCCAAGCGTCGCCCGACCAGATGGCGGCGATCCTCACCGCCGCGCAGCGCGCCGGCGTGGCCCACCATCGTCCCCTCACCGACGACGAGTTCCTGGCCATCGCCCTGGCGCACGGCGCAACGCAAAACGAATAGGGAGCGCCGTCTTCCAGGCGGTCCACACGCCGCCAAATGGAGCGATTTGGACGGGGTGGAACGCAAGCTGGCCGACGCCTTAGCGCACAGCGCGACGCAAAACGAATAGGGAGCGCCGCCTTCCAGGCGGCTCGCTCGCCGTCAGGATGACGGCGCTCCAACGCGCGATTTGACGCGCAGGGCGTCATTGACTATTATGGCGTTATTCAGATTCAGATAGACCGGAGCCGCCCCAGGTCCTAACCAGAGGCGGGCTTCGGTCTCTTTGTTTTGGAGGCAAGCTCGTTATGAAGAACGTCAAGGCCATTCGCTGGGTATTATACTATACCATGATCCTCAACCTGGTGGTGACGGTGCTCAAGCTGGTAGTAGGCTATTCCACGGGGGCTTTGAGCCTCATCGCCGACGGCTACGATTCGTTCTTCGACAGCGCCTCCAACATCGTAGGGCTGATTGGCATCGCCATCGCCGCGCGCCCGCCCGACCCCGACCATCCTTACGGCCATCGCAAATTCGAGACGCTTTCCGCCGTGGCGATCTCGATCCTGCTATTCTTGACCATGATCGAACTGTTGCGAAGCGCCTTCGACCGACTGCGCAACCCGACCATGCCCGATATGAATGTGTGGACCATCGTCGCGCCGGTGGTGAGCATTGTGCTGCACATATATGTGGCCTGGTATGAGAACAAGCGTGGCAAGGCGCTCAAAAGTGAGGTGCTGGTCGCCGACGCGATGCACACCCGCGCCGACGTGCTGGTCTCAATCTCGGTGCTGGTGGGCATCATCGTTATCCGCATGGGCTACCCCGTCGTGGATGCGATCCTGGCGCTATTCATCGCCGTCATGATCGGCAAGATCGGCATAGATATCATCCGCGACACCTCGCAAGTGCTCACCGACGCCGCTGCGCTCGATGTGGAGCAGATTCGGCAGTTTGCGATGAGCGTACCCGGCGTGCTGTTCACGCACAATATCCGCAGCCGAGGGCAAGAGGACGATATTCACCTCGATCTGCACGTGCAGGTGAACGAGGGAATGCCGATAGAGCAGGCGCACCATATCGCCCATCAGGTGCAGCGCAAGCTGCTGGCCGAGTTCGCCGGGGTGAAAGATGTGGTGGTGCACGTCGAACCGCAGCGCGGCTCGACCGACACCCTGGCGCCCGACCTCAACCAGCGCATCCGCGCCATCGCCGGACGGCTGGCGAGCGCCTCGGTGCATAGCATCCAGATGCACGATGTGGGCGGCAAGCTCTACGCCACGCTGCACCTGGAGGTAGAGCGGACGCTCTCTATCGAACGCGCCCACGAATTGGCCGACCAACTGGAAGATATGCTCCGCACCGAAATCAGCGAAATTGCCGACGTCGAGGTGCACATCGAGCCAGCCACCCATCCCGATGGTCCCGCCGCCGCCGCCGATGGCGCCACCACCGATCAAGCTCGCGAGGCGCTGCGCCAGGCTGTGGGCGAGGTAGGCGGCTTGAATAATTGCCACGACTTGATGGTCTATCGCGAGGATGGCGAGTTGATGGTCAACGTCCATTGCGAGTGCGACGCCGCCCTTTCGGTGGACGAGGCTCACACTCTGAGCATGAAGTTGGAACACCGCCTACAAGAGCGCTTGCCGTCGCTGACGCGGGTGGTGGTGCATGTAGAGCCGAGGCAGGGGTAGTTCAGCTCGCCGCCGACAGCGCGACGTTGGCGAAATCGAGCAGCTCGCCCAAGTGACGCTCAATTACTGCGATCATGATTTCTAGTTTCACATCTTGGTAGCGATGCACCAGCGTATTGCGAAAGCCCACCATCGCTTGCAGACCTTTCATCTGCTCGGAGGTGACCAGACCAGCTTGCTGCAATAGCGCAAAACTCTCGCGGGCATCTTGGGGCAAGCCCAACTTCTCGAGCTTGATGAGGTGATTGGCAATATCAATTGCCGCCTCGCAGGCGCGCATCAAGTTCAAGGCGATGGCGTCTTGCCGCATATAGTCAGTGGCAAAAGGGATGCCCGTGTCCAGCGCATAGAAGGTTTTGACCTGGTGATGCAGCGTTCGATGTTGACCTTTTTGTTGAGGATGACCTCATTCATACGTCGTAGAACCTCCCGCTGCGCAGCCCCTCGGCCAGGATCTCGGCGCGCTCCTCGTTGACCAACTGGTAGCTCCGAATCACGTACACCTCAAAGAGATCGGCGGCGTAGGCGTCGGCGCAATAGATGCGCCGGTCGGCCATGATGACCTCTTTTTGGAACACGGTAGAGACCAGTCGCAGGTTGAGCAAATCCACCTCTTTGCACAAGGCGCGCTCCAACGCCTCCCACGCCTCGCTTAGGGCCAGATGGCCCGCTTGCTTGGCCTCGACAGGGGGCAGCAGCACAGCGATATCCACATCACTGTCGGGCCACTCATCGGCGGCGCCATAGCTGCCGAAAAGATAGATCGCTTACGCGGCGGGGTAGTGTTGCAGAACGATGCGCACAATGGTGTCGTGAGCGTTCGTCAGATTGTCTCCTCGTCCTATGTTCGAGGAGATGTAGGCCAGGAGCCAGGCTCCGAACTGACCCTCTGCCGCATCTCTTCGATGGTCACAACGAGCTGTGGAATGAATGTCTGGCAGATGTCATAGATTACTTCGGCGTTTAGGTCCACGTAATGGTGACTGATTACATCGCGTACACCTTTGGCGCCTTTCCAATCCACATCAGGGTACTGCGCCAATAGCACGCCTTCTGTCACCCTATCCAGGTTCTTGATGCTTTCCCCGATAACAATCAGCATCATCGCAATACCATCGAGCCGGTCAATGCCATCGTCAGAAGAGAGAAAATCATCCGGCTTGCGAATGGGATCGAACCTACGTGCTATGCGCTGAGCTGCCACAAGAATCTGATCGAGCAGTTCTACAAGCAGTTCTTTATCATACATACACGGCATCCCGATCTATGCGTTTTTTCAGAAATGGGTTCATCTTGTCGCGGTAATGAACGATATCTACCGGCCGCTGAAACGCTTCCTCGAGGGTTTCCTTCATGTGAACCATAAAGAACAGCTTGGGGTCTCTCATGCGAACGACAACATCCACATCGCTATCAGGCTTGGCCTCGTCACGGGCCACCGAGCCGAACACGCCCAAATCGGTCACGCCGTACCGCTCGACGAACAATGGCTTGTGGCGACTGAGAATAGCCAGGACATCATTCTTTTGTGGAGCGCTCATACTCCCCCACCTCCACAAGGTATGCAAAGTAATCCATCACACTGACGCCAAGAGCATACACGGAAACAAAGGGCTATGTCAAATACATGCGTGCTGGCGCTGCTCACTAGATCTCCAGCGGCGCGGGCTTGCTCGCGTCGCGCGCCAGGGTCAACGCCGAGTGCGCGCAGCCGCGCACACACACGCCGCAGCCCACGCAGCGCGCCGCGTCCACCTGGGCGCAGCCGTTCACCTGGATAGCCTCGAACGGGCAGCGTGCGACGCAGGCGCCACAAGCCACGCACAGCGCCTCATCCACCTGCGCCACATAGCCCGACGAGATCACCATCGGCGCGCCGTGGCGCTGCGCCGAGATGGCTCCGCAGCAACACGAGCAGCAGTTGCAGATGGCGTAAAAGCGATCCAACATCGCATCTTTGAAAAAGGCGTGGTGCACATGGCCGCGTTGGGCCTCGGCGTCGAGGATGGCCACGGCCTCGTCGGGCGTGATAGCCCGCGCCCGGGCGCGCTGATGCTCCAGCACAAAGCTGGCGAACGGCTCGCCCACGATCAGGCACACATCTAGCGGCAAACAAGGGTTCTTCCGCGATAGGCGACAAGGGCAATCCAGCGCTACGATATGGTCGGGGTGCGACATCACCAGATCGCGGGCCGCAGCAAAGGGAATCACATAGTCGGGTACGGTAGTGTTGATCTCTTCGCGGATCGTCACCAGCCGATGGGCCGCCTCGGTGGACACGACTTTGCCGTGATAGCTCTCGGCCCAGGCGTGGCCGTTCAGCGCCTTGACGAGAAAGGGCCAATAGAGCAGCCGCAGCCACTTGGCGCCGGGCCGCTCGCCGATGGCCGCGCCAATGTAGCCATAGGGAGAACCGGCGTAGGCGACGGCGTGCAAGAAGCGGCGCCAGGGCTGGCCGGCCTGGCGCGCAGCGCGCCAGAAGCGGCGCAACGACCCCTTGGCCGACCACGCGGGCGCGGCGAGCGATTCGACAGCCTCTTGCTTATTGCGACGATCTGGCATCTTGCCCTCCGAATTTCGCTTGCGCCCGCCGCTGTTTTGCGGGTAGAATAGCCCCCGACGCGGCGATGCAACCTGTTCAATAGCGCCAAAGGAGAAGACTCTATGAAGATCACCAACATCCGCTGCTATGTCGTGCCGCATATCGTCACGCCGGCGCGCTATCACTGGCGCAAGGGCCTCACGGGCGACGGCGACGGCACCCCCGTCGGCGAAAAGAGCTATTCCGCCATTTTGCGCGTGGATACCGACGCCGGCATCATCGGCCACGCCGGCGGTGGGCGCGGCTACCGCGTAGCCGATATTGTAGCGCGGCGGTTCAAGAATTTCATAGGCAAGAACCCACTCAACACCGAAGAGTTGTGGCATCTGATGTGGGAACTCGACCGCCTGGAAGAGTTCGCCGTGCACGACCTTGGCCTGCTCGACATCGCCTGTTGGGATATCAAGTCGCAGGCGGCCAACATGCCCATCTACCAATTGCTGGGCGGCAACGATCCGCGCGTGCCCGCTTACGCCAGCACCGTCACCTGGGATACGATAGACGAGTACGAGCGCCACATCAAAGAGTGCATAGATGAGGGCTTTTTTGCGTTCAAGCTGCACGCCTCGGGCGACGCCAAGTGGGATGCGGAGCTTTCGGAGAATCTGCGCTATTGGGCGGGCGACGACGCCGACCTGATGTTCGACGCCTCAGCGGGCTGGGATTATGTTACCTCGCTGTGGTTCGGGCGCGTACTGGAAGATCTCGAGTTTTTGTGGCTAGAAGAGCCGATGCGCGAGTTCGATCTGACCAGCTACACCGAGCTGTGCGGCGCGCTTGACATCCCCATCCTGGCCGCCGAGACCTGCGACGGCTGCCACTGGAACGGCTCTACCTGGATTCAGCAACGGGCGCTCGATATGATCCGCACCAGCGTTGGGTTTAAGGGCGGCTTTACCGGCGCGATCAAGGTGGCGCATCTGGCCGAGTCGTTCGGGATGCGCGCCCAGGTGCACGGCATGGGCTGGCACAACGCCCAACTCTGCGCCGCCATCCCCAACAATGATTATTACGAGCAACTGGTCATTGATAGCGAACAGATCAAAGAGTTAAAGAACATGGGGCCGCTGAGCATCGTCGAGGGCTATTTGACCGTGCCCGAAGACCCCGGCGCCGGCCCGCAGCCCGATTGGGCGCAAATCGAAAAGAACGCCGTGCTGATCGTCTAGAAGAGTTCACCACGGAGGCACGGAGAACACAGAGGAATATGAGTTTGGACTTCAAGATGCTGCTGGGCCGATAGATGGCCAATACACATACCTTATACCCTCCGTGTCTCCGTGGTGAGAAAGAAGGTATATATGAAACGCTATACAGCCTGCGTGGTGGGGGGCGGATCGGGCGGCAAGTTGAGCATGGACGCGCTGACGGCGTCGGAGCGGTTCGAGTTGGTCGCCGCCGCCGACATCAGCGCCAAGGCGCGCGCGGCGTTGGCGCAGCGTTACCCTGGCGTGCGGCTATACGCCGATCACCGCGCCATGTTCGCCGAATCGCCCACCGAGGTGGTGTGCGTCTCGACCTGGCCGCCCTCGCACCGCGAGGTCGTGCTCGACGCGCTGCACCTACCCCTGACGGGCATCCTGGTAGAAAAGCCCCTGGGCGATACCGCTTCCGCCGGGCGCGACATTTTGCAGGCCATCCAAGCGCGGGGTTTGCCAATGGCCGTGCCCCACGGCTTGCTCGTGGCTAAGCACAGTGAAGAGATCCTGGCCCGCGTGCGCGGCGGCGAGATCGGCGACCTGGAGCTGGTCGAGATCGAGTGCTCGCGCTGGGATATCATCAACGCGGGCATCCATTGGCTCAACTTTTTCGTCAACCTGGTCGCGGGAGACCCTATGGCCTGGGTGATGTGTCTCGCCGAGGCCTCGACGCGCACCTATCGCGATGGGATGGAGGTTGAAACCAACGCCATCACCTATGTGCAGACCCAGCGCGGTGTGCGCTGCGTGATGCATACCGGCGACGATGTGCTCACCATGCGCCCGGGCAAGGGGATGCTGTTTCGGCTGGTGGGAACGACGGGCATGATCGAGTTCTGGGCCTGGGAGAGCGCCTATCGCCTCACCAACCCAGCGCATCCCCATGGGCAGTTATTCGAGGTGCAGCGCTACGCCCAGTCGGGCCACCAACGCCACCTAGAGCGGTTGGCCGCGCAGATGGACGCTGGCCAGCCCGATTACGCCATCGCATCGAGTTCGTTGGTCGCCCTGGAATTGTGCGAGGGCGCCTACCTATCCAGCGCCCATCGCTGCCAAGTGACGCTGCCGCTGGCCGATTTCACCCCGCCGCCCGAACCCGATTGGCGCCCGGGCCAGCCCTATCGCGGCCACGGCGGACGCAACGGGCGAGAGCTATCGTAGAGGAGGCTTATGCAACCGATTCAGTTCGCCATCGTGGGCGGCGGCTGGCGCGCCGAGTTTTATTTGCGCATCGCCAAGGCGCTGCCCGAACGCTTTCAGATCATCGGCATGGTCGTGCGCGACGCCGACAAGGGCCGCGCCATCGAACAGCAATGGGGCCTGAGCACATTCCGCTCTATCGCTGACCTGGCCGCCGCGACCAAGCCGCAATTCGTCGTCGCTTGCGTCTCGTGGGACGCCAACCCGGGCGTATGCCGCGAGCTGGCCGAGCGCGGCCTGCCTATCCTATCGGAGACGCCCCCTGCCCGAGATGTGGCGTTGATGAAAGAGCTATGCCAACTGGTCGCCCAGGGCGCGCGCATCCAAGTGGCCGAGCAATATATCTATCAGCCGCACCACGCTGCGCGCCTGGCTTTTGCGCGCAGCGGGTTGATCGGGCGCGTGACGCAAGCGCAGGTCTCGGCGGCGCACGGCTATCACGGCGTCAGCCTGATCCGCCATTTCCTGGGCGTGGCTTATGAGAACTGCCGCATCACGGCCAAGCGGTTCACATCCCCCCTGATGGCCGGGCCGGGCCGCGACGGGCCGCCCTCCGAGCCGCGCGCTATGACATCCACCCAGACCATCGCCTGGCTCGATTGGGGCAACCGGTTGGGGGTGTTCGATTTCACCGGCGACCAGTATTTCTCGTGGGTGCGCGGCCAGCGGTTGCTGGTGCGCGGCGCCCGCGGCGAGAACAACAACCACACGGCCAGCTACCTGCGCGATTATCTGACGCCCATCGAGGTGAATTTCCAGCGCCAGAACGCCGGCCCCAACGGCAATTTGGAGGGGTTCTATCTGAAGGGGATCATCGCGGGCGAACGCTGGTGGTACACCAACCCCACCACGCCGGGCCGCCTGTCGGACGACGAGATCGCCATTGCCACGTCGCTCATCAAGATGGCCGAATACGTCGCTGGCGGCCCCGAGGTCTATCCGTTGGCGCAGGCCTGCCAGGATCGCTACCTCGATATGATGATCGAGCAGGCGGCGACGACAGGGCAGGTGGTGGAGACGGAAGCGCAGGGGTGGCAGTAACTGGCCTGCTCCGCATAAAGGTCGAGAGTTGCCCATCCGACGTATAACGTGTCAGAATTGCCGGTACGCATCCTTGCGATGGCTGACGCTGATTATCGTCACGATCTGGGCTTTGTCGTCCACGCTGTAAATTACCCGATAGTCGCCTACGCGAATCCGATAGGCTTCCGAGGCCGTGAGTCGTACACAGCCATGAGGGCGAGGAGTGCTTTCCAGAGCAAGGATTGCAGCGGATACTTTGCTCCACGACTCGCCCTCAAGTCGGTCAAGATCTTTTTCCGCGTTATGCTTCAACCTTATCTGGTACACACTCGCCTCGCTTAGCCAGGTATTGATCAAAGGGGATGGTCGGCGCCGGATCTTGGCTTGCCTCGATGGCGATCAACGAGTCTTCCAGATATTCCAATTTCTCAATGAGATGATTCCACTGCTCCAAACTAACGAGCACAGCCGCCGCACGCCCATGCTGGGTGAGCACCAGCGGCCCTTCGGCGAGTTGCTGGAGCAACTCGTTCTGGCGCGCGCGGAACTCGGAAATTGGGGCCATTTTGGGAATCGCTGCCATAGGTCTCACCTCGATTCGTCAAATAATCGTCGAAATATGGACGATCTATGGCCTATTTTACGCCGGATCACAGCGAATGTCAACACGCATCGAATGCGCAGCGAGTTTCGGATACGCAATAGGGGTGGATGCCTAAGCGCAGGCATCCACCCCTATGTTGTGCATTGCTGACAGGGTGCGCTCTATCCCCGCCGCACCGGGAAATACACTGTGTACCGCTCGTCCGCGATGTCGTGCAGCGGCTTGAAGCGCAAGCCGCGATCTTGGCCTGTGGCGCGATACGTCCCGCGCCAGGTATTGAACTCGCGCTCGTTGTCGGGAATGAGCATCGTCTCGGGGCGGGCCATGTCGCCCAGCAGCGTCCGCTCCTCGTCGCACAGGCCCGCCAACACCACCGGGCCATCCATAAAGGCCGCCGTATCGGGGCGGTCGGGCAGGGGGCAGCAGGTCAGGCGTTTGGGCAACTCCAGTCGCACGCGCTCACGATGCCAGACGCGCGTGAGCCGCAAAAAGCTCGTGGGCGTAGCCGAGGCCGCTACGGGCGCGCCATCCACCGTCAGGGTCGCCTCGCCAGCCAGCCACCAGGGCAACCGCAGCGTCAGCGCGAACTCGACCGGTCGCTCGCAAGCGATGTCCAGGTCAACCGCCACGCACTGGGGCGCGCGCACCGCGCCGATCTGCGGGTCGAGTTGCTGCGTCACCTGCACCGTCACGCCGTCGCGTTCCCAGCGCAGCGCGCTGGGGAGGCTCTGCGCCGCCACCAGGCCCTCGGCATCGGCGTAATAGATAGCGCTGACGTGCGTGGGGTGGGCTTGCACTAGCGACCCGTGGCAGCACCAGAAATCCTCGGTGGGCGACCCCCAACGCTTGACCGACCCCGCCCCCCACGGCAAAAAGTAAGCGATCTGCGCCGTCGGGGGGTGTTGCTGCGCCAGGTTGCCGGTGTAGAGGTTGCGCTCCCAGTAGTCGGCGTACTGCGGGTCGCTCGTCCAGCGCCAGAGGTATTCGGCCAGGCGCATCATGTTATAGACGACGCAGTGCTCCTGGTTCTTTTCGCCCAGCCGGGCCGATAGCTCGCCTTTGGGCGTCCAGAACTCGCCGTTGGTTTGGCCGCCGGTGCAATAATAGCCGCGCTCGGTCACAGCCTGGCGCCAATAGGCCTCGACGATGCGCCGCCAACGCGCCTCGCCCGTCACCTCCCAGGCGCGGGCGGCGCCCTGCACCTCGGGCACGGTGGTGTTGGCGTGGCGATTGGTGAGCGGATCCTCGCCGGCCAGCAGCCGGTCGAACAGGCGTGGGCGGTCATAGCGCATCACCAGGTCGAGGTGTTCCTGCGCGCCGGTGACGCCGTAGAGGTTGGCCCATACCTCCAACATGCCGCCCGTCTCCACGTCGAGGACATCGTCCAATTGCTGACGCGAGAACTGGCCCGTCCAACGGTGGAACCAGCGCGCCCACTTGGTCAGGATGTCGAGCGCCTGGGCGTTCCCGGCCAGGGCGTACATCTCGAACAGGCCCATCAACGTCTTGTGCAGGGTGTATTGCGGCGCCCAGACGCGCTTGCCCCGCGCGATCCAATCCAGGTACTGCGTGGGGATCGAGCCGGCCCACTCGCCGCCGTTTTCCTGCTGGCAGCGGCCCAGCTCGGTCACAATGTGATCGGCTTTGGCCTTCATCTCGGGGTCGCTAGCGTTAGCCACGGTGCGCGCCGCCGCCGAAAGCCAGTGACCGAGAAAGTGCCCGCGCACCTGGCAGGTGGGCGATTCCCACCCCCAATGCCAGCCCTGCGGCTGGCTGCTGACCTGCGT
Source organism: uncultured Anaerolineales bacterium (assembly GCA_964649365.1). Classification (GTDB taxonomy): domain Bacteria; phylum Chloroflexota; class Anaerolineae; order UBA1429; family UBA1429; genus CAZYPJ01. Next base: position 24,045 of record CAZYPJ010000029.1, read on the forward strand.
TAGGCCAGCTTCGAGGTAAAAGTTCTGCAACAGGTTCTCGTTGCGCAGGCTCATCATATAGGCGCGGTTGAGCGCCGCGCGCGATTTGAATATGCCCGGCAGCAGCGTGACGCGATCCCACGGCATGGGTTGAAGCATCTTGGCCTCCTTGGAGCGCCGCCTTCCAGGCGGCCCGCTACCGATTGATAATCAGGTTGTCGTGCCCCGGAACCACCATATCGGCGTTGGCCTTGAGCCAGCGGATCGCCTCGGCGGCCAGGGCGGCGTCCTTTTCGAATTCGGTGGTCTCATGGCGATAGTGATGCTTGGTCATCACCGCGTCGCCCGCGACGACGATGCGGCGACCCTCATAGACGAACGCCGCACCGTGCAGGCTGAGGGTGTGGCCCACCAGCGGGACGGCGCACACGCCGGGCAGGAACTCGCCCTCCACGGCGATCACCCGCGAGCCGTCAATGTACTCCGACCTGCGCAGCGCCTCGGCCACCGGAGCGGAGGCCAACCATTGAGCGTTGGGAAAATAGCTCAGGCCGAACTGGTGATCCCAATGCTCGTGGGTCACATAGCAATGGGTGATGTCGCGGGCGCGCAGGCCGGTGCGCCGGTTGAGGTCAAAGTAATAGTCGCT
>CAZYPJ010000030.1:0-2850 GCA_964649365.1 uncultured Anaerolineales bacterium
TCTCGGCTGTTGATATAGATCAGCGGCGACATAAAGTCGTTCCAGTGATAGGTGAAAGCAAAGATTCCCACGACACCGAGCGCCATCTTGGAGACCGGCAAAAAGATGCGCCAGTAGATGCCGAAATGGCTGGCGCCATCAATGCGGGCAGCATCATCCAACTCATGCGGGATGGTCATGTAGAACTGGCGCAGCAAAAAGATGTTGAATGCGCTGCTGAGCCAGTGCGGCAAGATCAACGGCTTGAAGGTATCCACCCAACCTAGCTTGGAATAGATGATGTAGAGCGGGATCATCGTCACCTGGCTGGGCAGCATCATCGTTGCTAACACGATCAAAAATAGTGTCTCGCGCCCGCGAAATCTCATGCGAGCAAAGCCAAACGCCACCAGCGAGCACGACGCCACCGTTCCTACGATGTTGACCGCCGTCAGAAAGATGGTGTTCTTGTAAAATGTGGCAAAGGGGAGCTGCTTCCAGGCGTTGGCATAATTGTCCCAGCGGATCGGGTTGGGAATCCACACGGGCGGCCATTTGTAGAGCTGCTGACTGGGCTTGAGCGAGCTGGTCAGCATCCAGGCAAAGGGGAACAGGAACAACAGCGCGCCGGCGATGAGCACCACATAAAGCACGATGCGCCATAGCACGCGGGCGATGATCATCGTGCGGCGCAAGCGGCGCGCTTCGTTCAGGCTTTGCTCGCTAACGCCGAGGCTCCGAACGCTTTCCACCTGGCTCATTTCTTCAACTCCCCCTCATAATAGACCCACAAAGCCGAACTGCGAACCATCATCAAGGTGAACACCATGATGACGGCGAATAGAACCCAGGCCATGGCTGCAGCATAGCCAAAGTGGAACTGGCGGAAGGCCTTGCGATAGAGATAGAGCACCTGGGTGAGCGTGGCGTTGTTCGGCCCCCCGTCGGTCATCACGTAGGCCGAGGTGAACACCTGGAACGAGCTGATGATCCCCATCACGAGGCTAAAAAACAAGGTGGGCGTGATCATCGGCACGGTAATGTGAAAGAACAGGCGGAACGTCCCCGCGCCGTCAATTTTGCCGGCGTCGTAGAGGCTTTCGGGCACGCCCTGCAATGCCGCCAAAAAAATGATGATGCTGCCGCCCATGCCCCATAGCCCCATCAAGATCAGCGCGGGCATGGCCCATTCCTCGCTCTGCAACGAGGCGGGGCCTTGAATCCCCACTACGCGCAAAGCGCCGTTGACGATGCCGAAATCGCGAGTCAGAATCCACACCCATAGCAGGGCCACGGCCACGCCCGAAATTACTGATGGCAGATAGTAAATGGTGCGCCACAGGCTGAGCAGCACGACCTTTTGGTTCAGCAGCACCGCCAAGACTAGCGACCCTGCCGTGGCCAGTGGTACCAGAACAAAGGTGTAATACACCGTATTGCGCATGCTCTTTTGCCAGAGCGGGTCGGCGAACATGCTGCGATAGTTATCAAGCCCCACCCACTTGGTGTAGGTGAGAATATCGGTGTCTATGAAGCCGAGGATGAGCGAATAGATCATCGGGCCGATGAGGAGCACCACCAGATGCACCAGCCAGGGAGTGATAAAGAGATATCCGCCGATCTCTTCCCTGGCTCTCTGACTCAGATGCCAGATGCCCTTTTTCGCGCTCGCAACGCCGACGCTTTGAGCCATATCTCAGACTCCTCTCGATCAGTGTCAGAGTCGCCGCAAATGAGGCCAGCCAGAGGCGCGCCTCGCGCGCCCCTGGCTGGTTGGCGATACGCTTACCAGCCCCCGTCGGGGCACTTGGATTTGAGTAGCTCGTTGACCTGCTTGACCAGCGGCGGGATGGCCTCTTTGGCCTGAACCTTGCCTAGCTTGTAGATCTGGTCGAGCACGGGGTTGATGATTTCGAGTGCGGCGGGGTTGTCGCAGAACGAGACTTGCGGCCTGGCGTACTCAAAGCTACGCGTAAAGGCCTCAATGTCAGCGTTGGCAATGCGAGCGTTGTTCTTTTTCAGATGGTCAATCCAATCTTTGACCAGCGAGCGCTTGGCGGGTTGCAGCGGCCAGGAACTGGTGATCAAGTGCTTGTTCCATTCGCCCGATACGCTGAGGAATTTGAGCACTTGCCAGGCCTCGTCGGGGTGCTTGGTGCCCACCCAGATGCCATAGCCGTCGGTGGTCAGGAAAGTCTCGCGGTGCTTGCCGCCCGGCGCCAGAGGGTTTTCCATGCAGTCGAAGGCAAAGTCGCACGATTGCAGCGCCATGGGAATGTGCCACGAGCCGCCGCGGTGCATGGCCACTTTGCCCGTGCCGATCAGCCCCCAGCCGATGGTCTTCATGGCGTCGTAATCGGAGGGCATACCGTTGACCTTGTACTTGAAGCGCAAGTCTTGGGCGAATTGCAGCGCTTCTAGCGCCTCGGTTCCGTCCATCATGCAGACCGAGTTATCGCCGGGCTTGTGCACTTCGCCGCCCCACGTCCAGATAAAGCAAGCCAGCACATAGCCGAGGTGATGCAGGTCGGCGATGTCGAGACCAAAAGTGAGCGGCTTGCCTTTGTCGTCTAGCTTGGTGAGCTTTTGGGCGACTTCGAGCGTCGTCAGCCAATCCCAGGTGTTATCCGGCAAGGGCAGGCCGGCTTCTTCGAACATCCCCTTGTTGTACAAATAGGCCGACGTTCCGCAATATTTGGGCAGCGCGAAACGCTTACCCGGCTTGCCGAATTGGAAAAAGTCATATTGGGCTTTGACATAGTCATCAACTTGCTCGGCCTTGAGGTCCGAGTCAATCTTGGGCTGCAAATCCATGAACATACCGCGCGAGACGAACAGATACATGGGGTCGCCATAACCCAGGTGTAAATC
>CAZYPJ010000030.1:2860-24415 GCA_964649365.1 uncultured Anaerolineales bacterium
GCCATCATGGTGAGGGGCTTGTCGGGCCAGCCGGCGGGGTTGGGTTCGTTCTTAATCTTGATCTTGGGGTTCTTTTCATGGAACTGCTCGAACAGCTTCAAGGCGTTGCCTTCGTCGGCAGGCTGAATGCCATCCTGGAAGCGAATCTCGATCACTTCCGACGGAGCAGCCGTGGCGATCTTGATGACCTCTTTGGTCACTTCGACCTTTTTCTCGACCTCTTTTTCCACGACGACGGTCTGTTGTACAACCTTTTCGACTTCTTTTTCGACGACCACCGTCTGCATGACAACCTTTGGTTGGCAGGCAGCCAACGTAGTCAACGCTGCGCCGGTCAGACCGTAGCGCAGGATCTGACGCCTGCTCAAAAGCCGCGTGTCGTTACTTGCCATCTTGCTTCCTCCTATGAGCTTGTCCAAAGAGCAGACTGACGCCAATATGAGCTAACCCGGCAGAATCAATGGCTGTGGTGCGGCTGACCTCCTCTCTATGTCTTCTCCTCCGCGAGGGCGGCGCGGGTGATTCGGAGTCGCCCTGGTGAACTCGCCCCTAAAATAAGCGAGGCGAAGCGCTCAGGCGCGGCGGGGGCATTCTACGCGCCGCCCCTCGCCCCTACCCTTATGCTTCGCCCCTGCCTCTGATTGACTAGTTCTAACTCCATACTATAATCATAACCGGTTTGAGGCCGCCCAGCCTGCCAATTTCTGACGGGAACATGACATATGCCGCCGCTGTCCGGTCCAGAGCAAGAGGAACTAATCAACGACTTACGCAGCGCCCTTGCGCACCTGGATGACCCTCTCTATCTCGAACGCCACGCCCTGGCCGAGCGTATCGCTCTAGTCGCGCACTCGCCCGAGATTGCCCGTGGCCAGCTGCTGCGGCGCACGTTGCGCTTGGCTATCGAATCGCTGGACCCGGGCGCGGAGGTATCGGTCAATTCTCCCGAAGGTCGCGCCTACCAGGTGTTGCATCGCCATGCCATTGCCAAGGAGAGCATGACGGCAGTAGCCCTCCATCTCGATATTAGCGAGCGCCAGGCCTACCGTGAACTGCGCCGCGCTCTCGAGTCGCTGGCCCAAATCCTTATCCATTTCGACGCCGAGACGGGCTTTCCCCCCGACGAAACGGCGTTAAGCCGCGCGGTCAAAGTCAAGCAAGAGCTGGAGCGACTGGAGACGGTACGCTACCAGGCGGTGGCGCTCAATGCGCTGGTGGCCGATGTGGTGGAGAATGTGCGCCCGCTGGCGCGTGAGCGCGGTCTGGTAGTGACCCTGCGCGATGAGACGCGCGGCGTGATCGTAACCACGCATCGCGTCATGTTGCGCCAAGCGATTCTCAACCTGCTTAGCTATATCACCACGGCGCAGACCAAAGGCGAGATCATCGTCCGCCTGGCGCGCGCCGATGATTGTGTGCGGCTGCAATTTGCTTATCGCCCAGCCAATCGCAACATCCTCGACGATCCCACTTCGCCTTATCAGATGGCGCAGCAACTGTTGGATTCGCTGGGCATCGAGCACACTCTGGAATACGTCCGCGATGGCAATGTAGTGCTGGCGCTCTCGGTCCAGCCAGCGGAAGAGCACGTGGTGCTGGTGATTGATGACAATAGCGGCATCATCAGCCTGTTCCGCTCGTACTTGCGCGGGCAGCCCTATCGCGTGGAGGGGGCAGCCAACGCTGCCGAGGCGCTGCGACTTCTCGACGAGGTGCAGCCCGCCATCATCCTACTCGATGTGATGATGCCCGACCGCGATGGTTGGGAGCTGTTGCCCCTCTTGCGGCGTCACCCCCTCGGCGCGCGCGCCAAAGTGATCATCTGTTCTATCATCAACGATCCCCGTTTGGCCACGGCGCTGGGCGCCGACAGCTTTTTGCACAAGCCGGTGGATCGCGCCGACCTGCTCACGGCGTTGAGCGCAGCGCAGCGGTAGTGGCAGTTCTATGCTTCGCCCGCATAGTCGGGCCTCGCCACCTGGAGCGCGAGGCGCAGCAATTCTGTCGTCATCCCCGGGGTCAGGCCCGCTGCTTGGGTCAACGTAAAAATCCCACCGCGCCTCATCAGTGCGTCCTCCATGTAACTGGTAGCCGTGACCGCCACTACCGAGACCTTGGATAGATCCGGGTCGGCGTGGAGCGCCTCCAATACCTCAAAACCATCCATTTGGGGCATCAGCAGATCGAGCATCACCAAGTCAGGCGGGGTCTCGCGAATTAGGCGTAGCGCGTGGGAGCCAGAATAGGCCGGGATTACCTCGCGAACCTTGGGCATGGTCTGCAACATGCGGGTCATCAGGGTCACAAAAGCGGGGTTATCGTCCACCACCAGCACGCGCCCATGACCGTTCAAGCGCCGCGCCACCACCGATTGCACCGCCTCGCGCGAGACGGGCTTGGTGAGGCATTCGGCCAAGCCCACGGCGCGTTTCAACCATCCCGCGCTGGGCAACGAGCAGCGCAAAATCGGCACATTATAGCGTTCGGTGTTCTCGCCTAGTGCGCCCAGCCAAGATTCGGGCGGCGCGCCTGGGATTTCGCTGATGATGATGCCCAAAGGGTGTTCGGAGGCTACTAGCGCCTCAGCCTCTTCTGATGTGGCAACCCAGCGAATGGGATGATCGCCCAGGTAACGGGAGAGCATGTCAGCCACGGCTACGTCCGGGTCCACCACGATAATCGGCGCATACGAGAGGTCGCCGCGTCGTCGGTCGGGGGTGCGACGCGGGGCTGCCGGCTGGGGCGTTGCGCCGGGCAGAGGCAGCGAAAAGTGAAACGCGCTGCCATGACCTAAGTCGCTCTCTACCCATATCTGACCGCCGTGCAGCATGATAAACTGGCGGCTCAGCGCTAGGCCCAACCCCGCGCCGCCGCGCCGATGGGCCTCCTCGCCTACCTGACGGAACTCTTCAAAGATGTTTTCTAGTTGGTCGGGTGGGATGCCGATTCCCGTGTCACGCACGCACACTACCACTGCGTCTTCGGCTTGTTCTACCTCCACTGTGACGCGCCCCGCGTCGGTAAAGCGCACGGCATTGTTGAGCAGGTTGATAAGTACTTGGCGGATGCGCGTGCGGTCGGCCAGCACTTGCGGCAGCGATTTGGGCAAGTGAACCTCGTAGGCCAGGCCGCGCTGGCGCAGCAACGGCGCGATGGTCTCCATCGCCTCGGCGACTACTGCGCGCACATCGAGCCATTCGCGGAACATGGGCAGGCGCGAGGCGTCAATGCGCGAAAGGTCGAGGATATCGTTGACTAGGCTGTGCAAGTGGCGGGCAGCGCGGTACATCTCGCGGAGATCGTTTTCCAGGTCGGGGGTCCAAGTGACGCCCTCATAGGTCTCGGGCGAGAGGTACATCATCTCGGCAAAGCCCACGATCAGATTGAGAGGGGTGCGCAGCTCGTGGCTAACGGTGGTGACAAAGTGCTCCTTCATGGCCCGCGCCTCTTCGGCCTGCTGGCGGGCGATGAGCAACTCGTCGCGCGAACGTTGCAGGCGGTACGAGGCTTCGTCGAGGGCGTGCAGCGCGCGGGCCAGCTCGGCGCGGCGCAGTTCCACCTTTTCCTCGTTGGCCCGCGCGGTTTCGTAGCCGTTCCACATCCAGGCCAGCGCAGTGTAGAGATTGTGCGCCGCCATCCATGAGCCGAGTGAGGTGATCAATATGGCGCCCGCCGCCCGCAGCGTCGCCGGCGATAGCGCCCCCAACCCCAGCACATGCGGCCCGAACCACAGCACAAAACCCGCCGCGGCCAACGCAGCGCCCAGGGTGGCGTATTCCCCTAGCAGCAGGCTGGCAAAGATGATGGCAACTACCAGCAGATAGGCCATGTCCAGAGTGCGATAGATCATCATTAGGGAAGCGATGCCTGCCAACACGCCGCACACTAGGAACCAGCAGGCTGCCGTCACCGACCATTTGCGGAGTATCAACGCCCCGACGACGCCGGCGCCCAAAGTGATGGCGCTGTACCAGGCGTCTGCAGGCAGGTGTAGCCGTTCCTCGCTGATCGGCCACACCACCACCAACGCCCAGATATAGGCGATGACCCCCACAAAGGCAGTGATTTTGCTCAACGACCCGGCGCGCAACTCATTCAGGCTGTCGCTTTCGAACGATGTCGTTGTCATAGAGCTAGTTCCATTTCTAGTTTTACGATCCACACCCCACAATGGATAGGACTCTGACCAGGGATCACTGCGAATATGACGGCGTTTTCAGACGCCGCATCGTTCATGACCATTATAATCGTGAGACGCGCCTTTTCAACCAGTATTACGCCCACGCCATAGGCTGCAGGCAGAAGTATGGGCGTTGGCCGTTTGGGGTATGTTTGGCGTCCAGCCGAGCGCGCTACGAAAACAAAGTCGGCCTTTCTTTGGAAAGGCCGACTGAGAGCAATACGATCTAGAGCGTTATGATGCGCGGAGAGCGCCGGTAGGACAGGTGCGTGTGCATTTGTTGCAATCGGTACATTTTGTAGCATCCACGACAGGCGCAGCAACGCCTTTTTGGCTCAATGCCTGCGCCGGGCAAACGCGCACGGCGGGACAGGGATGGTTTTGAGGGCACTTGTGGGCAACAACTCGGATTGACATGATGCACGCTCCTGATGACAAATGATATGGTATTGTCACTATACCATACGGGGGTATGCTAGTCAAATCAGGCTTACTCGCCTGGCGCTGTCGGCGCTGGGATAGCCAATCGCTTGGGCGGCTCGATCTGCATCGCCAGCGCAAAGGGAATCGTAAGCGCTACCAGCGCGCCGGTCATCAGGAACACGCCGCTGTAGCCGATGACGGGCAGCAGCGCCGCCGAGATCAGCGGCATGGCTACCGACGAGACGTGGTTGATGCTCACGCCCGCCGAAAGAGTGGGTGTCAGTTCCTCGGGCGGCGCGATACGATTGACGTAGGTGGGCAGCCCCAGGTTGAGGATCAACAAGAGCTTGATGACGATCAGGATCGCGGCCAAGATGAATGGATTGGCGATGGTGGCCAACCCCACCGCGCACAGCGTCAGGCCCACCTACGCGGCGGCGAGCACCGGCTTTTCGCCCCAACGAACTACCAGGTAACCCAAGGCTGGGCCGCTGACCAGGTTGATGATACCGCTGACCAGCAGGAGCAGGCTGATGTCTGAGACCTTCCAGGTGTATCGTTGTACTAGGATCAATGTGCCGAACGTGCCCAGCACTTGTTTGCGACAGCCTTCAAAGAACGTGAGGACATAATAGAGCCAGTAGCGTTTGCGCAGCAACAGGCGCGGCTGTTCTTCTCTGGTCGAGCCGAGGGTCTTGGGCAACTTGGTCAGGAGCAGCCCCGCCAGAATGATGAGCAATCCCCCAGCGATATAGTAAGCACGGAGCGACAGCGCCTCGAACAGGCGCGATGTAGCGGCGATAAGGCCCATACCAGCGATAGCGGCTAGAGCGCCTACCGAGGCGATGGTACCCATCACCCGCCCCGAGTTGCTCTTGGTCGAGAGCGCCAGGCTCAGGGCTGGGTTGACGGGCTGATAGCCGTGCAACCCCAAGCTGGCCGTGAGCGCCACCGCCACCAGCCCGGTATAGGAGGTTACAGTCGCCTGCAAACCATAGCCGACGCCCTCGATTAGCACCGATGCTACTGCTCTCTGCGAAAGAGGTAAATGCATGGTCAGCGCCGCCAAGAACATCAGCGCTAGGCCCGGCAACTCGCGAATGCCCTCTAGCCCCAACACCTGACTGTTGTTCAGACCTAGCGTCTCGACGAAAAAGTTGGCGCGGGCGCCGCTCAGCACGCCCTCGCCGCAACGAATCAGGAACATGGCCAACACGAAAATCGTCAGGTCGCGTGTCCAGGCAATGCCGAATATCGGCAGCAGTCGCTTTTTCACTACAGCTCTCCTTCTTGGCAATCGTTCTATTCTATATCGCGACCTGGGGTCGTCAAACCATGCGACCGCTACTTGATCGCCAGCACCTGGCCGTTGGTCATGCGCAACAGATCGGCAGGGGTTAGGCGAAAGACGGCGTGAGGCGTGCCCGCCGCCGCCCAAATCTCATCATAGGTCAAGAGATCCTCGTCCACCAATGTTAGCAGCGACTCGGTGTGACCAATGGGCGGCACGCCGCCGATGGCATAGCCCGTCCGCTGACGCACAAAATCGGCGTCGGCCTTGCCAAGCGGCTCGCCCACCGTCTCGACGACGCGTGATTCATTCACACGGTTGGCGCCTGAAGCGATGACGAGAATAGGCCGGTTGCTGGTCTGTCCTCGAAAGATCAGTGATTTGGCGATCTGCGCTACCTGGCAACCGATGGCCTGAGCGGCCTCGGCGGCGCTGCGCGTGCTGGCGGGCAACTCGACTACTTGGAGATCGAGGCCGAGGGCGCTCAACGCCTGTTGTACCTTTTGAGCGCTGGAGGAGATGGTCATGGACATGCTCCTGGAGAGTTGAGTAAGAACGGGCTGGACTACTGAATCAATTAATTGGAGAGGGCATTATAATCCTTGAGGATGGCTACCACAAACCGACAACGCGCCTGTTTGCGGCCAACTTTGACCCATGACGTTCGTCATGGGTCGTCGGTGACTGGCGGCACTATCATCGGCGCGCCTTCTGTGTCATTCTTGAGAGGTATTGGTTGTGTTTGCCTGGGGGATTGCCTTGTGCTATAGTATCAGAAGTTGTTAACAATGATCGCAGTATCAACCTCAATAGGTTGCGCACTCGATCACATGCTTTGAGGACGCACCGCGCCCTGTAGACTCGCTCCCCTCTGCTTTGGCCGACGCATTATCCTCGCCACGCGCATCGGAACGAGCCTCGCGGATCACCCCATGAGCACGCAATCACAGGCCATCTTGCCCTTTCAGGCGAGGGTCTTGCGGCGCGTTGCGTTACGCAATTGTCTCGCTTTCTGCTGTGGAGTGCATTGTCATGCGTGTCGTTCAGCGCAAGTACGCCATCTGGATGCTCTACGGGGCTTTGATCACATTCTTTTACGCTGGCATCGCCGTCCTCACCACCTGGGATTTAGCGCCCAAACTTGCCACACACTTGGATCGTTCCACCAAAGATACCCTGGTGCACTTTTGGAACAATTGGTGGATTCGCTACGCCCTATCGCACGGCCAAAACCCCTTCCAGTGCAGTATGATGTTCTACCCCAGTGGGGTTAGCCTCATTACGCACAACATCGCCTGGTTCAACGTATTGATCGCGGCGCTCACTGAGCGTTTCATCGGCAGCGTGGCAGCCTACAACCTGGGCATCCTCCTTAGTTTGACCTTGTGCGGCTGCGCGATGTTTGCGTTGGCCTATTACTTGACGCACAATGTCTATGCTTCTCTGCTTGGCGGGCTGATCTATCAGGCCTGGCCTTTCCGCATCTCTGAGATCGGCCACCCCAACATGCTGGCTACCCAGTGGATTCCACTGTTCATGCTGCTGCTAATCCTGGTCGTCGAGCGTGGCCGCTGGCGCTATGGCATATTGGCGGGAGCAGCTTTCGCGTTGGTGGGCTATACTCGCTATCAGCAGATGATCGGCGCTGCTTTGCTGGGGGGTATCTATATCCTGGCGAACAGTAAAAAACTGTTCTGTAAAGAGTGGTGGCGTGTGTGTGGGCCGCTGTTGGCGATGATCGTGACGGCGACGCTGGCGCTATTGCCGCTGTTCACGTTGCTGCTGGCGCAGCAACGCTTGGGCGACGCTGCCGAATTACTGCGCGCCGGCGACGATGCCCGCACTCAGACTGATGTATTGGCGTATTTTATCCCCTGGAATAGAAACCCCTTGGTAGGCGATTGGCTGCAACCTGTATATGACCATCTGTATGGGGAAGGCGGGGGCAAGCGCGACCCGGCGTATCTCGGCCTTGTTGCGCTGAGTCTAGCGGCCTGGGGTGTGCGCTCGCGGCCCAAAGGTCGCGCCGTGTGGGTTGTTATGGCTGTGGCGCTAGTCGCGTTAGCGTTGGGGCCGATCTTGCGGGTCAACGGACAATTTTATCCCAACATCCCTACGCCGTATCGCTTGTTGCAACCATTAGGGGTGTTTAGCCTGATGCGCTACCCCAATCGCTATAACATGTTTCTGGCGCTTCCAGTAGCGGCGTTGGCCGCCTATGGCGCAGCGGCTTGGCTATCGCGTTGCAAAGGCTGGCGGAGGTGCAGCGCGCTAGGCGTCGCTTTGGCGGCTCTGATCCTGGTCGAATATCTCGGCATTCCGTTGTCGCTGGGGCGAGTGGATGAATCCAGTACGATCTATACGGAACTGCGCGACGAACCCGGCGATTTTGCGGTCCTAGACCTGCCATTAGGCGGCGTGTCGGCGGTCAAAACTTATATGTTCGCTCAGGTGATGCACGGCCGACCGATTATCGAAGGCCATGTCTCGCGACTGCCAATGGGGACGCGCACTTTTGTAGAGCGGCATCCCGGCCTTTCGATGCTCAGCGCCGACCCGCCAGACGATCTTTCGCTGTTTCAGGTCTTGCGCCAGGTAGAGGTGCTCCGGCGAGCGGGCATCCGATATGTGGTAATGCACAAAGATCTACTGGATGCCGCCGAAGAAGAGGCGTATCGGCGTGCTTTGGCCATGCACCCGCGCTATGAGGATGAGGAGTTGGCCGTTTTTGCCACTGATCCGGTGGCCGGGCGTGATTTGAGCCTTATGGCCGACCTGGGGATCGGGTTGGGGCCAATCGAAGTGACCACGTCGGCGCCGCAAGTGCGGCCCGGCAGCGCGCTGAGGGTGGATGTGGTGTGGGGTTGCTTGACTGAGACAGATGCGCGCAGCCGAATGCTGCTGTTATTAGTGGATGAAGAAGGACGCACCGTCCACAGCGAACGCGGACCAGTGGTTTGGGGCTGGCCAACCGAGACGTGGGAGGCGGGCAAAGTGCTCTATAGCTCGTATGTGATGATGGTGCCCTCGTACTTGTTGGCGGCGACCTACGACGTTCGGATTGTCTTGCTGTCGCCCGGCGGGTACCAAGTGAGCGAGCCGTTGACCGTGGCCTCGCTCCAGGTCGAGGATGCCAGCGCGTTGCAAGCAAGCAGAATCATGCGCTGATGCAATAGCGACTGTCCGTTGCGTCTTTGGGGGCAATCATCGAGCGTAAAGATTACGCTCGATGGTTGCTCTTATCTATTCTATTCTACCAGCGCTTGGTACACCAGCCGCCGAAATTCGTGGTTGATGGGGCCAAAGGGCTGGGGCATCACCTGGGTGATGAATAACGCCGTCAAATCCTCGACGGGATCCACCCAGAAATCGGTGCTGGCCGCGCCGCTCCAGCCAAAACAGCCCACCGAGCCGGGCGTCTGCGCAGCGGCGATATCCAACAGCACTGCGCCGCCCAGGCCAAAGCCGTAACCGTGGAAGGTAGTGGGCGACTCGCTAAAGGGCAACAGCGACGCGGGTAAGTGGTTGGCTCGCATTAACTCTAGCGTTTTGCGCCCCAAAAAGCGTTGCCCAGCGAATTCGCCCGTCAGTAGCAACTGGGCAAAACGCCAATAATCGCTAATGGTCGAGACCAGGCCCGCGCCGCCCAACATGCGCGGGTGCGGTTGGTCATAGCGAACGCCCAGCAGGCTGTCGGTTTCGACAAACCCGCCGGCGTTAGGCGAATACAGCTTGGCAAAACGCGGCTGGCTGGCCGGCGGCGCGTAGAAATCGGTGTCGCTCATGCCCAGTGGATCGAAAAGGCGCTCGCACAGGAACACATCAAAGGGCCGGTCGGAGAGCACCTCGATCAGGTAGCCCAACACATCTATAGCGCAACTGTATTGCCAGCGCGCCCCAGGCTGGAACGCCAGCGGCAGCTTGGCCAGCCGCGCTACCCATTCCGCCAGGGTCGGCTCGGGGTTCACATCCCATATCCCGGCCTGTTGGTAGAGCCGATCTACCGCGCCGTCGCGTCCGCCATAGATCAATCCTGCTGTGTGGGTGAGCAGATCGCGCACGGTGATCTCTCGTTCGGCAGGCGCCAGATGGCCGACCCCGCCGCACTCGCTATAGACCTGGATTCCCTTGAACGCCGGGATGAAGCGACTCACCGGGTCATAAAGATTGAACGCGCCCTCCTCATAGAGCATCATTAGCGCGGCGCTGGTGATGGGCTTGGTCATGGAATAGATGCGCAGAATCGTGTCGAGCGTCATGGGCAGGTCGGCGGCAATATCGCGCTGGCCTAGCGCCTCGGCGTAACAAACTTGGCCGCGTCGCGCGATCAACGCGGCTGCGCCGGGCAACACGCTCGTTTCCACCCAGCGACGCAGAGCCGCCGTTATGCGCGCCAGGCGCGAGGAGCACAAGCCTACTAATTCGGGTTCGACGATGTGCATGGGAACGCTCCTCTCTCAGTGTAACTCGCTGACCTGATAGTCGGCGCTGGCCAGCCAATCGGGATTAATCTCGACGCCCCAACCCGGGCCGTCGGGGATCATCACCTGGCCGTCGCGAACTTCCAGGGCAGGCGTGAAGAGGTTGTCGGCCCAGGGCGTCGGCTCAATCGAGTATTCAAAGTGCGGCCCAGCGTTGGGGATGGCCGCCAGCATGTGCATGGTGAACAGCGTCACCATCGAGAGGTTGGCGGTGTGGGGCGTCACCGGCATCCCAGCGGCTTCGGCCATCCTGGCCACACGCAGGCCGCGCGTCAAGCCGCCGATGTAGCACAGATCGGGTTGGGCGATGTCCATTGCGTGCATCCAAATCATGCGCTTCCACTGATTCAGGTCATAATCCTGCTCACCGCCGGCCACAGGCACACTGCCAAAGCGGGTAACTTCGGCGGTCCATTCCAACTCCCAATAGGGACAAGGCTCCTCGAAATGCGTGACGTTGTGCTGCGCCAACATACGGCTCACTTCGATGGCCTTGGCGGGCGTATAGCAACTGTTGCCATCCACCTTGAGCGCCACATCGTCGCCGATGGCCTGGCGCACGGTAGGCACCAACGCCTCAGTGCGGCCGGGCCATTGATCCTCGTCGTGCCCGCACACTTTGCCGATACGAATCTTGAAGGCGCAGAAGCCATACTGGTCGCGCAAGCGAACCAGGCGCTCGGCTTCGGCCTCGGGGGTGATGTCGCGTCGCATGGATGAGCCATAGGGTACGAGCGGGCCGGGTTTGCCGCCCAGCAACTCGCAGACCGATTTCCCCTCCAGCTTGCCCCTGAGATCCCACAGCGCTGTATCCAATCCGGCCAGCGCGCGGCAAACATAGCTGCCAGGGAACTTGTACGTGCCCTCGATGATACGGTCGCAGAGGGTTTCGGTGTCGAGTGCGTCGGCCCCCAGCGCGATGGGCGCGAGTTGCCGATGGAACACCATCGTCGAGATGTCGGCGTTGTAGGGCGAGATTTGGCCGAATCCTTCGGCGCCGTCGTCGGCGCGCACGCGCACAAAAGCGATGTTGGGTTTGCTAAAGGTTTCCAGCTTGACGATCTTCACGGGTTCGCCTCCTGTAACGAAAGGGCCTGTCGGGCCATCTATGAACTGCATTATAGCCAGCGCCGCAGACGGACGCTACCGCGATGCAATAATGACATTATATGTCATGATTTGTGCTATAATGGGGTTGGAGGATAAGGATCATGACCAATGTCGCCACACGCCTGCTTTCGCTCATCCTGTTGCTGCAATCACAACCCGCCTGGAAGGCGGGCGATCTGGCCGAAAAATTGGATGTCTCCGAGCGGACGGTGCACCGCTACATGGGGATGTTGGATGAAATGGGTATGCCCATCTATTCCGAGGGTGGGCCGTATGGAGTCTGTTCGCTGGTGCGCGGCTACAAGCTGCCGCCGCTGATTTTCACGCCTGAGGAGGCCACGGTGCTCTATATGGGGGCCAACCTCATACGCGACCTTTGGGGGCGCACCTATGAGGATGCGGTCACTTCGGTCACGGCCAAGCTCGATAACGTCCTCCCCGACGACCTGCGCCAAGAAGTGGCCGAGGCGCGCCACAATCTGGTCGTTGGCGGGCTGACGGCGCTGGATTACCGCCCGTGGGATCCGGTCATCCACACCTTGCGGCGCTGCATCGGCAACCGACATTGCGTCAAGATCATCTACAAGGGGTTCAATCAGCAGGAAACGGAGCGACTGATAGACCCTTACGCGCTGGCGCTGCAATGGGGGTTGTGGTATCTGGTGGGATATTGCCACCTGCGCAAGGAATTGCGCACCTTTCGCGTAGATCGCATCTCCAAGGCGGAGGCGCAGGAAGGCTGCTTCACGCCGCCCCGCGATTTTTCGGTGCGTGAGCATTTGGATCGCACCATGCGCTTCGAGCCGGTGTTTCGCGTGGTGGTGAACCTGAGCGCCGAGGTGGCGCCCGGCGTGCGCGAGCGACACGGCCATTGGATGCAGATCACCGATCACGAGGATGGGTCGTGTACAGCGCGGTTCGCGGTGACAACGCTCGATTGGGTGACGGGCTGGGCGTTGAGCCTGGGGCCGCACGCGCGCGTCACCGAGCCAGCCGATCTGGTCGCGCGGGGGTGCGACATGGCCGAGCGGTTACTGCACCATTACGCCGAGACGGAGACCGAACCCGCTTTTCAATAAAGATGCGGCGCACCCACTCGCCGCGATCGCGCACAGCCAGCACGGCGCGGCCCGGTAGATGCGCAGCCACGGCGCGCGCAATGGCTTGCGGGGTCAGATCGTCGGTCATGCTTCTTCTCCCATTCGGCGCTGAATGCGTTGCGCCAGCAGGGTCAACCACGGCGAGGGCGCCTTTTTGTTGGCGAACGACCAGCCCTTCCAGGCCTGATACATCGAGCCGGCGGTGTAGCGTCCCTGGCCATCGGCCTGGGCGATGACGATGGTCAGCATCTCGCGAAAGCGTGGGTCGCTGCGCGCGAATGGGTAACGGCTGAGCGCCTCCACCGCGTGCAGGATGTCGTACCACAGCAACGGGTATTTGAGCTTGGCGAAATTGCTGCCCATGCCGAACAGGTACGGCTTGGCCTCGCGGCGGTGCTCCCAGTGCCAGAG
Source organism: uncultured Anaerolineales bacterium (assembly GCA_964649365.1). Taxonomy (GTDB): domain Bacteria; phylum Chloroflexota; class Anaerolineae; order UBA1429; family UBA1429; genus CAZYPJ01. The sequence goes on from CAZYPJ010000030.1 coordinate 15,857, forward strand.
GAGCATCTCGACGCCGGTATGCGCCGCCTCGCTATCGCGCCATTCGGGCGCCAACGCGAGCGCTTTGATTGCTAACAGGTTGGCGATGGGGCAGGGATCGTCCTTGCGCCCCGGGCCTCGGAACTTGCCCGCGCGCGGCGACGCGGCGCACGGCCAACCATTGGGGCGCGCCAAGCTCGCCAAGTGCGCAGCGGCTTGCTGAACGCGCTCATCGTCGCCCAGGCTCAGACTCAACAAAACGTAAAGCAACGTCGGGGCGTCGCAGGCCATCCATAGCCATGAATCGGAGCCATCGCCGCCGAAAGCGATGGCGATGTTCGTCAGCGTCTCAAAAGCTCCTTCGGGCGACTGATGCGCCAGAATCGCCGCAACGGCGCCCTCCATGCCCGGGTCGTCGGCGCGAAGACCGAAATCGGCCAGGACGCTCAACGCGCAAAGCGCATGGCCGGCGTCGTTGTGGCGTTTGAGCGGGTCGCCAGGCCATGCAGCGACCTTGGCGATTAAGCCTTGGGTGGCGGGGTGGGCCAGCATCTCGGCGTGCGCGACCTGTACCGCCGGATCATCCTCCGGCAGGTCGAGCAGATCGCGCAGCGCGCGGTAGCGCGTCCAGGGTTCGTCGCACGCGAGCAGCCAACCCACCACACCATCCATCACTGCCCCCTATTCGGCATAGCCCAGGGTGCGCCGCTCGGCCTGTAGTGTGGCCGCCGCTTGGGGCACCCAGCCCATGAACTGCTGAATCCGCTCACAAGGGAACTCGGCGCAATGGGCGCAATTGGTTACGCTGTGCTGTTTGCCGCAGGCGCGGATGTCGCACTCGGTGCAGTGAAAGCACTTGATCCCCTCCGCCAGGCAACCGTCGCAGGGCACGCCGTCGGCGGTGATGTTGGGGTTATTGTGCGCCACACGCCACTCGGCGGCTACGCGCTCAATCGCCGCCTGGTCTTTCGCCCGGGTGGCAATGTAAGCTCCGCAATCGGTGCAGATCAGGCCGCAGTAGGCAATCATGCGTTCCATCGGTTCCTCCAGTGTTGGGTTAGGCGCTCAGGGCGCGGCGGATTTCATCCAGCGTCGTTTTCGCTTCGGCGGCCATATCGAAAAAGCCAGTGAGCTTGTCGCAGGCATAGTCGGCGCAGTGGGCGCAATTGGCCACGCCCTTTGCCGAGGCGCAGGCGCGAATCTCGCACTGGGCGCAATAGCCGATCTTGCGCCCCACGCTCAAACAACCGTCGCACATCATATCTTGCGCGGTCAGCTCAGGTTTCTGGAGCATCTCGCGCGTTTTGACGGCCACTTGCTCCAGCGCAGCCATGTCGTTGGCCTGCGTGGCGACATAGCACGGGCAAGCAGTGCAGACGAGTCCACAGTAGGCGACCATTCGTTCCATTGTTTCCTCCATACCGATTAAGGTTCGATTGGGGCGCCGGCGCGATGCTTGAGCGCCAGATAAGCGTACAGGGTAATCCATTTGTTCGGTTGCTGCTTGGCGTAACGGACAAATCCGGCGGGCGCCCAGTCCAGGATATAGCGCCCCTGGTCGTCGCGCTTTTCGGCCAGGCGCGCCCAGGCGTCGCTGAGCGCCTCATGCTGGCCATGGCCCATCACGCTGAGAGCGTAGAGCGGCTCGATCAGGTTGCCGCGCCAACCCGTCGGAAAGACCGTGCTGATTAGCTCGCCGCGGATGATCTGGTCAGGCGGCCTGCTGCGGTAGAACACCCGTCGCCGGATGAAATAGTCCACTAGTTTCAGGCAACGAGGCGTTTTCCACGTCTCGGGCAGCATGGCATAGGCCATCAACGCCTTGATGCTGCCGCGAATGCAGCTCTTGGTGCTAGGACGATAGTTCTTGCGGATGCACAGATAGCCGCCGTCGTAGCGGTCATCGGCCAGCAACACCTCGACGCGCTCCTGGATGCGCGGGTCGTCGCGATAGCCCAGCATGATAAACGTGCGCAGATTGTAGGCGTACAGACAGGATTGGCGCGTCGAATAATCCGGCGGCTGCACATAGGCGAACCCATCGGAGGGCTTGAGGCTGAGGTAGCGCTCGACAGCGCGACTGATGCGCGGATCAGAACGATCCATGCCGAACTCGGCGAGCAAAGCCAGCGCAAAATGCGTGGTGCGAAAACCGGCATAATCAATGCTCTGTCCTTTGCCCTGGTAGAGCCAATAGCCGTCGGGGTGCATCTTGGTCATCACCGCCTGCACGGAGGCGCTATCGGCGATCTGCGCTCGGGCGCGCTGCGCCAGCGGGTCGTCGCACGGCTGATCGAGCAGTTCGGTTAATGTGCGGTAGCGCAACGAGGGGTCGCGCTCGTCCAACAACCAATCGAGTACGGGTTGTTCGATCTGCACCATCGCCTCCTGACTGGAAACAACTTGGCTATTGGGGATAGGCCGAAAAGTGATCGGCCACCGCCCACCAGCGACCATTCTCGCGGGCCAGCGTGAACATGTCGCGACCAGCGGCTTGGATGGTCTGCCCGCCGATCTCGAACGCCATGTCATAGTAGTAGCTCACTACGGCGCAACAGCCATCGGCAAAGATGTGCACCAGCGGCTCGCGCTGCTCAAAGCGCAGGATTGTAGCCTCCTCCACAAAGTCCTTCCAGCCGGCGACGCAGGCGGCCCGGCCCACGCGGCGCTCATGATCCGACGCCGTGATGGCCACGATACGCTCATGGAAGAAATCCGCCAGCGCGTCGGCGTTGCGCTCGACGACCCAGGCGCGGTTGAGCGCCTGCACGAACTCCCAGGCTTCTTTGGCGGCGAGCGATTCATCCATGTTCGGTCTCCTGTAGTTGCAATGGGGTCAGCGCGCGCCGAAGGATCGCCTGGCGGCGCGGGGCGTATGGATCGTCGGGCTGAATGCGGATCAGGGCGCGTTCGCAAGCTGGCGCGGTGTAGCGCAATTCGTCGGCGGCAATGGCGCCGCATTCGGAGAGCGCCAGCAGGGTGTAGAAGAACGGCAACCCCTGCCAGCGTCCCGATCCATCGCGGCGCTGGCGAATGCCCTCGATGTGGCGCGCCAACCGCTCAGGGGCGTCGGGCCGGCCGCTCGCCGCCAGATAGCGCATCACCGCCACGCCTGCGTGGGCGCACTCGCCCACCATACAGCCGTTGGCATAGCACTGCGCCAGCAGCCAACGTTCTACGCGCGCCACAGCCTCGGCGGCGTGCGCGTGGGGGCGCAGCGCCCGCATGAGTTCGGCGGCCAGCGCGGCGCGGGCTGCGATGCGCGTGCGCAACGGCTCGCCGGTGACGAGCCGAGTAGGCAAAACCGAGATGGGCCAGGCGGTTGGCTCGATCATCAGCAGGCCGAGCGCGGCCTCTTGTTCTGCTGTGTCCAAAGCGCGATCCTCGCAGAGCGCTGCGTCGAGCATCTCTAGGCTAGTCACTTCTCGCACCTGGCCCATACGCACCTCACTGTCTGCTAGAACGCCCATCAGGCGCGGAAAAGGAATGGCAGCTCGCAGCCCGATACAAAACGGCCAGCCTCGGAACAGAGGAACGCCACGCCTTCGGCAATATCTTGCGGTGAGGCCGTGGTTCGCGCTTGCCAGGCCGCGCCGTGATCGCACTGCTCGATGGCCTCGGCCAGCGTGGCGATGGGCACCACCGGGCCGGGGCAGATCAGGTTGGCCGTCACGCCGTCGCGCCACAGCACGTCGCGGGCGAGCGCGACCGCCTCGGCGCGGGCGGCCTTGCCTACATTGTAGGCGTAGGCGGGCGAGTTGTACGGCTTGGAAAGGGCGATGGCGATGAATCGCCCGCCGCCGCGTTCGTGCATGAGCGGGACGACCAGCGGCAACAAATGATAGACCGGCGCCAATTCTTGGCGCGCAGCATCCAGCGCCCCCTCTGCGTCGAGCGCAGTGGGCGGCTCGGGGTGCCATCCACCGCCTGGGCCGACGACGCAGATATCCACGCGGCCAAAGGATCGAAGTGTGTCTTCCACAATCTTGCGGCAGCCATCAGCCTCGAACACATCAGCCTGGATCGCTGCGGCCTGCCCCTCACGGGCGCGGATATGCTCCACGACGGCGCGGGCGCTCTCCTCACTGCGGCGATAGTTGACCACCACAGCGGCCCCCTCGCGAGCGAGTGTGAGCGCGATGCTGCGCCCCATGCCGCTCCCCGCGGCGCCAGTGACGATGGCGACCTGGCCTTGAAGGTCCATCCCGTTCTCTCCTTTATACATCAGGCGCTTCCATCCCCAGCAGGCCCAACATGAGATAGATCTCGCCGCGATGGTGGATCTCGTGCTCCAAGACGTGCCAGATACACCAGCCCACACTCGCCGTGCTGCCATAGGGAAGCGTCACCTCGCGATCCAGGTCGGCGTTGGTGAGCGTGTCTAGCCATTGCTCGGTGCGCTGGTGTGTTTCCGAGAGCAGGTCTTTGACGGCAGAGACGGTGGGGTAGTGGGCCACGTCCCAACCGTCCCACGAATCGGGATACTTACCGTGGACAAAATGGCGCAACCAGAGTTCGTCGGATTCAGCGATATGACTGGCTACGGCACCGATGGACCACAGGCCCTCGCGAGGCGTGAACTGAAGCTGCTCGTCGGTGAGCTTGTCGAGCGCTTGAAGCAATCCCTGGCGCACGGCCTTCCATTGGCCGAAAAGATGTTTGGCGTCCATCTCGCCTCCTCGTTGTGTGATGCGATGCGTCTAGCGACTCGCTTTCCACTGCCGCGCCATGTTAGCGGCCCAGCGATAGTGCTCGTTGGGGTGGAACAAGGCATTTTCGAGCAGCGTCATGGCCCCAGTCCAGGAATAGCGTACATGCGCTAATAGCTCCTGATCGGAGACCCGGCTGGCCCAATCGAGCACTTGGCGATAGGACGTTCGCGCCTCGGCCTGCACGGCGTCGAGCAACTCGTTGCGGTGCGCCTCATAGATCCGCTGATTCAACTCCTGCACCTTTGGCCCCCACAGGGTGGCGGGATCGGGGTCAGGTTTATCGCCGCGCCGCCCTGCCGCAACCCAACCCAGGAAAAGCTGCTCCCAGGCGGTGAGGTGGGCGATCAGATCCTTGGCTGACCAAGCGTCCACCATGCCGGGGGCAGTCATCTGCTCCGGAGAAAGCGCGGCCAGTTCACTCTCGAATGCCTCGCGCTCTATGCGGATGCGCGCGGCCAGCTCTGCCGCGCTTTGCGGGCGACCCAGCCGCTCTTGCGCGTATAGGGCGCGCACCTCATCGAATACCTCATTGCCACCTAACGTCAACGCTGCGATACGATCCATTAGCTCGATCTCTTCGGTTGCGGCGCTGGCGTCGGTCTCGCTCATCAGAGATCGCCAATCCCAGGGTAGGATTTCATCTTTGTTGAGCGCCAGAAAATCGCGCATTAGGTCGCCGCGAATGAACGCCAAGCCGTGCATGTCAAAGATGCCGAACTGGTGCGGATCGTATCCCTGCTCGCGCGCCATCTTCCAGGCCAGGCCGCCAGTGATGAACTGATTGCGAGGTACGTCCAGAGGGTCAAAGGGCGGCTTGAGCGCTTCGCATTGCAGGGCGTCCAGTTGCGCATCTACCATGATCCAGCGCCCTTGCTCGGCGTTCCAATACTCGCAGACCCAATGGTCTTCGTAGTGGTTGGGCAGGAAATACGCCCCAAAGCCGCACCGCGCCCGCGCCGGTATGCCCTGATGACGCAGCATGGCGCACAATAGGACGGAAAAGTCGCGGCAATTGCCCACCAATCGTCGCTCGGGCGTTCGGGCGACGATCAGCGGCTGGTCGTCCAATTCAAGCAGGCGCGCCAATTGAGCTTCGACGCGACGTAGATTGACCTCGCCCTTGCGCTCATCGCCGAGTTTGACGCCGTAGCGTTCGGCCCAAAAGATGTGCAGCAGCACGCCTTGTAATATCTTGACCAGCGAGGCGACATCGCGCGGCAAGCCATTGAACAGGGCAGCATAGCGCCCCGGATCGGTCGTCGCGCTCTGCGAGGCGTAGAAAGCAAATGGGTTCGTTTCGCAATTCGACATCGTTGTCTCCTCTCGCTATTTGATGACTTTGTAGCGCAGCCAGATGATCTCATCCTTGACCTGCTCCAAGTGCATCAAACGCAGGCCGATGACTTCATTGGCGTCGAATAGTTCGGGGGCGCGGAAGAACGAGCGCGGCGCTACGCCGCCCACCAGGTGGGGGTGGATGAGCAGGCTTACCTCATCCACCAATCCTTCGCGCAGCAAGACGCCGTTCAGCGTGCCGCCGCTATCGAGCAGCACTGTCTTGGAGCCATAGACGGCGTTCAATTCCTCCAACGCCCGGCGCATATCCACGTGATCCTGCCCAGCGACGATGCAGCCGATATGGCGCTGTCGCAAATAGTCCAAATAGTCACTGGGCGTGCTCGTCGAGCAGAGCGCCACATAGTCGCGCCAGTAGGGGTATTGGCGCAGGGCGTGCCAAAAGCGCACCCGTCCGCGACTATCGGGCATCACCAGGATCGAACGAGTATCGGCGGGGTCGCGAACAGGAGGCTGAAAGGCGCTTTCATCCTCAGGCGGGATGGGGCCTGGCATGCCAAGAAAGGTGTCGCTGCCGCCCAGATGGGTATCGGCGCCGAAGCGCCCGGCGATCTCATAGTGCAAGCCGATGTCCGCCGGAAACCAATCCACGCGGCCATCCGCGCTAATGCTGTTGTGGAGAATGACGTGGGGTAGCATATGTAGCCCTTTCTTTCGTGTTATGAGCGAATCAGCTTTTTCAATCTCAGCATCCGAAAGGTGGATTCAATCTCTAGCGCCTGGCGCGAGCGCCGGTTCTCGCCCAAACCCATATAATAGCCCGACACATAGTAACCGCTTGGCTCTTCGCGTAGATAGCTGGCCGGAAAGCGGTACGTTCCTCGGTCTGTGCGGAACGATTCCAGGTGTTGCACGGCCTCTTGGAACCAGCGCGTCCGGCGGGCGAACGGGAAGCGCGCCATCAATTCGATGCGTTGTACAGCCGATGCCGGAAGCGCTGCGGCGTCGAACCCATCGGCGGCGTAACCTGGCAGGTGCGGACTCCAGCCCCAGCTATAACACGTCCGCTTGGCTTGATCCCAGCCATAGCCAAAGCCATCCGGCAGCGCCTGAAAGCGTGGGTCGAGCACATAAGACACGATGTCGTTGATCTGTTGGGCCGTGACGCCGACATTGATGGATGAGGGTAAATAGGCGAACACGTATAGATCGTGGATCAACGGCAGATAGTAGCGATCCATGATCGCGGGTCTAAGGATAGGCTTGCCCGCCCAAGCCTTTGGCAAGCCAGCCAACTCGCTCTCGTCGGCGTGGATCTCATATACACCGTCGGCAGCGATGGGGTGGATGAGCGCGACATAACATGGCGCGAATTCCTGCATGGTCTCGCTTTCGCCATAGCCGCTGCGCAACAGACCCCAGGCGATGATCGAAGCGACGATGCGCTCCAAGAAGCGTGTGAACTCGCAATGATTGAGCCTGCGCTGTAGGAAAGCATTAAACGGGGCCATGCATTCATCGAGAGCGGCCATGCCAGCGTGTAGCCCCAACTCGGCCAGCTTGCCCAGCACGTTCTCGATGGCGGTGGGCCGACTGCCGTGAAGCTGGCCATTCACCAAACGCTTCACCTGGCGCGGGCCGATGTCGGCCAGGGTCTCGCCGGGAGCCAGCAGGTCGCCCAGGGTGAGGCGACTGAGCCAACTCCGCACCGTTGGGTGGGCGAGCAGATCGGACTGAAGCTGCCGCATCTCGCTTGTGGGCAGACCGCCGATCAACTGCACGGCGGTCTGGTAGCGCACGATCGGGCCGGCCTCAGCCATCAACCATTCTACCAAGTGGGTATAATCCGAGGCCATGCTGCGCCTCCCTCGCGCCGCTCAGCCGGCGCGCATTTTGCGCCACTTGCGGATCTCGTCCTTGCCCCATTCGTCATGGCGAGCGTAATGGCCCATCCAATCGGACAAGGCGCGCCGCCCGGTAAAAGAATAGTGTCCAGGCGTCAGGAGCTTGTCCTCCGCCAGCCCCTCGACCATCGCCATGAACTCGCGGTGAGTCACGTCGAACAGCGCGCGCACCTGGTCGAGCGACCAATCGCGGTAGCGTTCATAGATGCGCTGATTGAGGATGTCGAGCTGGCTCCAGGTCAGGCCGGGCGCGGGCGTCTCGGGCTTTTCGCCCCGGTCGCAAACAGCGCACCAGCCCAGGCACATCTGCTCCCAATCGGCTAGGTGGGCGAGCACGTCCTTGACCGACCAATCGCCCACCACGCCGGGCTGTGTCATCTCTTCGGGCGATAGCCCCGCCAGGTTTTGTTCCAAGCGGCGACGTTCAGTGTGTAGGCGTTCGATGATCGCTTCTTTGGTCTTGGACATGGCGCTTTCCTTACACTGCATCGGGCGCCCACGAGGGGCGCAGCTACGGGAGTATAGTTTTTGTGCACATCGGGCGGGTCGTTAGCTTGCCAGCGCGATGGGCTGCAATATTTCGCGCAGGAACTGCCGGGTGTAGCTGCGTTCGAGTTGCGCCAGTTCCTCGGGCGTGCCCTGGGCCACGATCTCGCCGCCGGCGTCGC
>CAZYPJ010000031.1:0-10207 GCA_964649365.1 uncultured Anaerolineales bacterium
ACGGGAACAAGGCGAGCGATGGGAGTGCCGCCGTCTATAAAGATCACCTCGGCGCCTGTGGCGACCAAGGCCAACAGTTCTTTGATTTCCGCCGATATTCGGTCTATGTCAACTACTCCGGTCATGTTCGTTCGCGATCTTTGCTCCAAAAAGATTCTCTCAGAAGAACATCTGTCGACATTTTCCAAGGGGTAGCCCGCCTTCCGGACACTAGAATGGGATTTCCTCTTTTTGAGGGAATAGGTCTATCAGATACGTGATATATGAGGCAGTCAAGCTTAATACTAATTCAGCCTCTGTCTGAGATACTCTATTTCCTTGGATTGCCGCGTGTGAAACACCCTGGCCACTTCCACGATAACCATGGATTTTGATCATTGACTCTCCCACAGGCACAGGGATCTGGTCAGATTGATTGCCTTGTAGTTGCCGAACTGTTTTTTCAAAGTCGCGTGAGGCGTTTCTTGATGTAAGGACCTCAATGCATGCCTCCAAAGCACAGAGAGCATCTTTTACGCAGTTCTCATTATCGGGATCAGGTCGTCTATCGAAAGATTGTCTAGCCTTATTGTAGAATTTTCGCACGGTCTCAAAACGTGGATCGGATAGAACAACGCCCGCACGTTCAATTGCTCGCTGTGTCTGCGCACGACCTCTACGGCTAAACTGCCCATCTACGAAGTGGAAGGCCAGATTCTCCTCATGCACTATCTGGTTTATCTCGTCTGTGAAATATTGCCGCACTTCGGCAAGTGTGACCACCACACGGTATTCTTCAGTAAACTCACTCAGAAGCTTGGCATATACTCGCTCGCAAAAAAGATAAACTTGGTACCAGGTAAGCATGTGCAACCGAACACTTACTTCCTCCAGGAAATCTCGTATACCTTGACCTTCGACATCATCTCTCGTGATTCTTCCTATTCGGTTCAATTCTAAGATAACCGCATCTCGCGACACAAGGTAAAACCGTTGGTCGAGATCTTTGAGAACATAAGACAGTGCCGTTCGGGCAGTGGCGGGAAAATCGCTGTCAATTGGCTTACCCTGCACTTTCCCGATCCTCTGTGGCAAAGAACTCGTCATTTGTAGTGTCCTTGTTAGCTCAATGATCGATACCCGCCACACAGTCACAGCATCCGATACTGAATGCCAACTACTCCCCCTGCCCCTTCCCCACCACAAACTTGCCCGTATAGTACCGCCGCCGAATGTCGCTGGCCTCTTCCAGCCAGCGGTCGAGGCCGAAACGCTGGATGCGGCAGAGGTTGTACACCTTCATATTGTGCGGGTAAAAGCCGGCGCCGTCGGCCAGGGGGCCGAGCAGGGCGCAGGGGAAAGCGGCGCAATCGCAACACAGCGCCACGCCCTTGGCCTTGACGCAGTTCAGCGTGGCGCACCCCTCCGGCGGCAGGTGATAGTGCCGGCCATCCTCCAGGCGGCAGCCCCGGCAGGCGATGGCCTCCTTGGGGACACCCTGATTACGGTGAATCCACTCGGCTTGCGCATCGGTCAGGTTATCCTGATAGATGGGACAGTTGAAGCAATCCAAGCCGCAGGGGGCGGTCAAAGCCTTCTTGTCCGGCATAGGTCATTCCTCCAGATCGTCAAAGTGGACGGACACGCCTGCGCCAAAGGCGGGATCGTTCGACAGCGCGACCTCGCGCACGATGGCCAGCGTCAGCGCGCCCGAAGGGCAGGCCGTGACGCACAGTCCGCAGCCCAGACATTTTTCGCTGTGCAACGTGGGGCAGCCGTCGCCCTCGGATAGGGCATGGAAATGGCAGCGCTCGATGCAGGCGCCGCAATCCACGCACAGGTCGGCGTCGAGCGCCGCCTGGTAGCGGCTCTTGGCGACGGGCAAATCTAGCCCGTGTACCACGTGGGGCCGCAAAAAAGCGCAACAACACGAGCAGCAGTTGCAGATCACGCGCGGGCGGGCGAGGTTTTCGGTGTGGTGTACCAGGCCGGCCTCCGAGCAGCGCGCCAGCGTTTCTAGCGCCTCCTCGCGGCTGATGGGGCGCGCCATCTGCTGCCCCAAGGCGTAGTCGGCCAGGTCATCGAACCACATGCAGACCTCAGTCTCGTGGTCGCAGGCGCGCTCGCGGCGGCGGCAAGGGCAATGCGCCAGCACGATGCGCCGCGCCTGATCCACGATCCACGAAGCGCGCTCATAGTCCTTCACGCCCTCGGCGGGCAGAGCGGCCTCGTCGGGCAAGACGCGAAAGTTGAGCAGGCGCTTTTCAACATGCACGAGATGCCGCATCTGCTCCACCTGCTCGTGGTTGAACAGCTCGCGCCAGGCGTCGTAAAAGGCGCTGCCCAGCGGCTCGTAGCGGGGGTTGGCCAGCGTCGAGTCGGTGAAAAAGCCCAGATCGGGGCGGTTGTAGAGGATGCCCGTGGGCGTCTCTTCGCCGCGCAAGACAAACCCCTTGGCGGCCAGGCCATTCAGTATCTGGCGAGCCTCATCCGCCGTGCAGCGCAGGCGCTCGGCTAACTGGCCGGGCGTGGCAGGCAAGTGCGCCAGCCACAGGGCCTCATCGGCGCTCAGGATCATCGGCAGGAGCTTGATCAGGCGCTCCGAACCGGGTAATCCAAACGCCTCGGCCAACAATTCATAAGAGCGAGAGTTGCGATCTGCGTCGTTCATCGGAGTCATCCTCCCCCGGAATGGGTGCTCAACACACTAGCTACGGCGCCCACAAGGGGCGCAACTACGGTAGTATAGCGCCTTGGGCGCGTTCTCATAGTCGCCGGGCGATCTCGCCCGCCTTTTTCAGCGCCTCGGCGATCAGCCCCGCCGCGCCCGGGATGGGGTCGCTCAGCACGGGCAAAAAGATCAGGTTGGAAACGAGTTCTTCTGTCACGGGGAAATCGCCCTCTTTGTAGCCCGCGTAATCGCCCGAAAGCGGGCCGCGATTGCGCGTGAACAGGTCGAACCCCTGGGCAAAGAGCGGTAAGCGGTGCAGCAACGAGTAAGGGCAGGCCGTGGCGGGCACGCCGGCGCGGTTGATGGCCTCGATCATCTTGTCGGTGGATGCGCCGCCCGCCGCCTCGGCCACATAGCGCACCGGGAAGCCGTAATAGCCGCCGCGCTGCGATCCGGCGGCGCTGGTGATGGGGCGCAGCCAGGGGATATCGGCCAACGCGGCCTCGACCTCGGCCACATAGCGCCCGCGCCGGGCGTTGAGGTCATCGAGCTTGTCCAACTGCACCGAGGCGATGCCGATCCCTACCGGGTGCGCGCGGAACTTGTTGCCCAAGCCCAGCGGTTGCAGATAGCGATATTTCTCCTGCGCCAGATCTACCCCGGCGATGCGGTTCACCTGGCCCACCAAGCAGGCGCGGTCGAACACCTCGTCGTCGTCAGTGGCCAGGATGCCCCCTTCGCCCGAGCTGACCGGCTTGCTGCCTTGCAAGCTCCAACAGGCCACTTTGCCGTAACTGCCCACCCAGCGGCCCTGATAGGTGGCGCCGTGAGCGTGCGAGCAATCTTCGATAATGGGGATGCCCGTCTCGCGACTAATGGCGGTCAGCGCGTCGAGATCGGCCACCCAGCCCCACAGATGCACGACTAGGATTGCGCGCGTATTTGGCGTGATGCGGCGGCGCACGTCCTCGGGGTCGAGCGTCAGCGAAGATGGGTTCGTTTCGCAAAAAACGGGCCTGGCGCCCAGGAACAGCGCCGGTGAGATCGAGGCGATCCACGTAAAGGTGGGGCAGATCACTTCGTCGCCCGGGCCGACGCCCAGCCCGAAATAGGCGCTGTAGAGCGCGCTGGTGCCGTTGACAGTGGTGATGGCGTGTTTCAGGCCGGTGCGCTCGCGCCAGCGGCGCTCGAACTCGCGCACCACGGGCGTGCCGCCCGATAGCTCGTTACGCAGCGTCATGTCGTAGGCCATCTGCGCCTCACGCTCGGTGATCTGCTGCCACCGATCCAGCTCTTCGATCTGGGCGCGGGCGGTCTGCACGAATTCGGGGATAGCAGGTTTTTGGTCGCTGGCCATAGATACGCTCCTTTGATGGTCATTACGTTCGCTCGCGACCTCATTGTAGCATGGAACGAAAAAGGCGCGCAATTACAACAGTAGAAGCGAAGCGTTGGAAAATGTGAATCGAACCAATACCGTCGCTGCAGGAGCGAAATTAACGCATGATTCACACATCATTTACGCGCAATGTGCGCATAGCAGAGTATTCTAGGCATATACTGAAGGTGAACAAGCCTTTCGCTTATGGTTTATTAGTGAGAGTTTAGCGCTCTGACGACACCCATGGAGTTATAGTTATGAGCAAGCGCATATTGCTAGTGGACGATGAGCCGCAGTTGCTTTTCTCGGTCAAAGAGTTCCTTTGTCGTGTGGGTTATGACATTGCGGCGGCGGAAAGCGGCGCCGAGGCGCTCGAGATGGTGATTGACGCCCCGCCCGACCTGATCATCTCGGATATCTTGATGGAAGAGATGGATGGGTTCGAGTTTCAGCGGCGGGTCAGCGCATTGACGGGGTCGGGCATCCCCTTCATCTTTCTCACCGCCAGGGGCGAGTTGCAAAGCCGACTGGAAGGTTTGCGGTCGGGGGCCGATGATTACGTCATCAAACCCTTTGAGCCGGAAGAGCTGGAAGCGCGCATCGCTTCGATTTTTCACCGCGCCGAACAAATCCGGCGCGAAGAACGGCGGCAGGTCGAGACGCTGCGCAATCGTATTTTGTCCGAAGTGTCGAGTCGGCTACGCGTGCCGGTGACGAGTTTGATGGCGCACATGAACTTGCTATTGTCAGAACGCTTTGGGACTGACCAAGCCAAGCAGTCGCGTTATCTCAAGAGCGTAGCTGAGGACGCCAATACTCTGGCCGAACTGATTGACGATCTATCGTGGGCGGCGTCAGACGATCTGGGGTCGCTGTCGCTCAAACGCGAGCCGATCCGTGTAGCGCCGGTGGTGCGCAGCGCCGCCGCTAACGCCGCCCGATTGGCCAACGAAAAAGATGTGAACCTGCAAATCTCGTGCGGCGGCCTGTTGAGCGGCAACCTCGATGGCTCCGCTATGACGCGCGCCCTGGCCGGGCTGCTGGAATCGGCGGTGACACTTTCTCCGGCGCGCAGCGAGGTGCACATCGAGGCTCGGCGAGCGGGCGAGGGCGGATTGGAGTTTGTGATCACCGACGGCGGCTATCTGGCCAGCGCCGAGCAAAGCGGCGAGGTAGATTCACTATCAGGCGCCCTCGATCTGGCGCGCCACGTAGTGCGCGGCCACGGCGGCCAGTTCGCCATGCGCGAAGACGAAGAGGGCAAACACAGTCTGGTCATTTGGGTCCCTGGACGTGTCACCAAACACATCGGAAAACACAAGTAAATCCGTGCAAAGCGAAAAGCTACGCTTATGGCATTTGTTTATCATTGGGCGCAGCGCCGTCACGGGCGTGCTGTTGGCGTTCCTGGCGATCATCAACGCGCTAGTACTGCCAAAACCGCAAGTGCCACTGTTCGTGTTGACCAGCATCCAATTCGCGCTCAACGGCATGTACCTTTATCTGTGGCGCGGCAAAGATACTACCGCGCTGGGATATGTAGCCTTTAGTTTTGAGATCGCACTGATCACCTTGTTGATCTTTTTTCTGGGGCCGGATGGCTATACTTTTATGTTGGCCTATCTGTGGCCGATCATCGTAGGTGGTTGGCTGATCGGGCGACAGGCAGTGTTGCCGCTGACGTTGTTCAGCGCCATCGCTTATGCTCTGCTCGTGATGCTGGGACGGCAGGGCATCTATTTCACTACCGGCCTGGCCGAACCGGCCGGCAGGGCGCTGTCGTTGATTTTGAACGTGCCCTATTTGGCGTTTCTATCTTTGCTCGTCTGGATGCTCACCACCGAGATTGAGGGCAGCCAGCAAAACCTGGAAGCGCGCAACCAAGAATTGAACCGCATCAATGCCAAGTTGCACTCACTGGTGACGGCGGGCGAGGATCTATTGGGTTGCCTCGACCTCAAGCAATTGCTCGCGGCGGCTATGGCGCATATCGAGCAGATCACAGGGCGTCGTCGCATGGCTATCTATATCAAACGCGATGACGCTCTGCTGCTGGAACAGGAGCGTGACTTACCCGCCATGTTGGCGCAACAGCGTCGCCAAACGCAATTCCCCGCGCCTTGGCGCAGCGCCGAACGCACACCTAGCGGATCGCTGGCCATTGTGCAAGAGCCGCTTGAAGAGGCCCTGGGCGACCCAACCAGCGCTGATGATGCTACGCCGCGCTGGTTGACCCATATTCCTCTACGCTCGCAGCATGGCCTGGAAGGGATGCTTTCGGTTGTCTCTACCGAGCAAAAACCCCCCGATGCCGGCGAGGCTCAAATCTTGCAAATCCTCGGCCACCAGTTGGGCATCGCATTGGAAAACGCGCGTTTGGTAGATAACCTGCAGCACGAGCGTAACCTGTTGAGTGGCATCCTGGCGGACATGGCGGAAGGCGTGTTCGTGGTGAGTCAAGAGGGCCAGGTGTTGCTCGCCAACCGCGCAGCCCACAATTTGCTGCAAGTGTGCGAACAAGAGCCGCTTCCGATCTACCTGATGCAACAGCTCGAAATCGGACGTGAAGCTCCAATCGGTGAGTCGCGTCGCCAGATCGAGCTGGCTGGCAAAACCATCAGCATCAGCCGAGCCGAGTTATCGGGCGCGGGCGATGTGCCGACCAGTACGATTTTCGTCGCCCGCGACATCACCCAAGAGGCCCAGGTCGAGCAGATGAAGAGCGACTTTGTGGCTTACGCCTCGCACGAGTTGCGCACGCCGCTGACGACCATCAAAATGTTGGTGCGCCTGTTGCTGATGGACACGCCCAAAGAAACCAAGCCGCACGAATACCTCTCGATTATCAGTACTCAAGCAGAGCGACAGACTCGCCTAGTAACCAATTTACTCGATTTTACGCGGCTCGAAGCCGGCAAATACGAATTGGCACCAGAAGAAGTTTCGACGCAACAAGTTTTGCAATCGGCGGTAAGCGTTTGCCGCCCCTTGGCTGAGGAAAAGGGTCTGCGTGTACACACTGACGGCGCCGAAGCGCCGTCGCGCATCATCTCGAACGCCGGCGGGTTGGAACAAGTGCTCATTAACTTACTCAGCAATGCCATCAAGTTCACCGATAAAGGGGGACGCGTCGCGATTTCCTGCCGCCGAGAGGGTGAGGACGCGCTTTTTGTGGTCGAGGATTCGGGTATTGGCATGACATCCGAGCAACTGGGGCGTATATTCAACAAATTCTACACTGTGCGCAACCCTCGCAAGCATGGCGAAGGCACGGGTTTAGGGTTAGTAATCTCGGACATGATCGTCAAGAACCTCGGCGGGCGTATCGAGGTAGCCAGCCAGCCGGGCGCTGGCAGTCGCTTTACCGTCCGACTGCCCATCAAGGGGCCAGCGCACGCAACGACAGTCTAGGGCGCCTCAGTCTGTTTCCAGTAGCTTGCCCTGGCGTAGCCAATCCGCCGTATAGCGGATACCCTCTTCAAAGCTGACGCGCGGGCGATAGCCCAGCTCTTGTTGCGCCTTGGCGATGGGAAAATCCTGGTCGGTGCCCATCAATTCCACCATCAAGCGCGTCATCGGTGGGCGTTGTGTGCGGCCTAACAAACGATAGTACCCTTCCCACAAACCTGCCAGTGTCGAGGCTGTGCTGTGCGAATAACTGCGGGTGGGGTGGGGTAGATCGGCCACGTCAGCCAAGGTGTTGATGTACTCGCGCCAGGTCACGCGGCTGCCATCCGAGATGTTGTACGCTTGACCGGCGCTGACGGCGCTATCCGCTGCGAGCAGTATAGCATCTACCAGGTTACCCACATAGGTCAGACCGGCGATGTGTCGGCCATCCTCGATCAGTATCGCGCGACGACGCCGCAACGCCGCAACGATCTCAGCCACCAACAAGCGCGCTCCTGGGCCGTACACAGTAGCTGGGCGGATGATCGTGATAGGCAGCCCTACTCGCTTGTGGTGGTTCCACAGCAAAGTCTCGGCCTCGATTTTGCTGTCGGAATAGGCAAACCCACGCGGCGAGTGCCGCTCAGATTCTAAGGCAGGACGACCAGGAAAGCCGTACACATCGGTGGTGCTGAGATAGACAAACTTGGTTACCTCGGCGCGCGTGGAGGCAGCCATGATATTGTGCGTGCCGCGCACATTCGTCTGGATGAAATCCTCGTCGGTACCCCAGTCGCTGACCAGCGCAGCGCAGTGAAACACGCGATCTACCCCTTTAGCGGCTGCCATCAGGGTAGCATTGTCCATCAGCGTGCCAATGCGCAGCTCAACGCCTAACTCGCGCAAGCGTTTGGCCTGGCTCGTCGGACGCACTAACGCGCGCACCTGCTCACCGCGCACGATCAATGCCTCGACTAGATGTGTCCCGATCAAACCCGTAGCGCCAGAGACCAGGTTCAACATGCTCCCTCCTCTTCGAGTTGGAACGGCATTGAGCGAGAATAATATGGGTGGCGATGTATAGGGTGAGCGAGCGAATCAGTTGGGGCGACGCGATACCGAAGGTGTAACATGTGCGCCCCTACAAAGCAAAATAGACCGCCGATCAGCCTTGATCGGGATTACTTGACGATGCATATAGCTCGGGGCGCAAGAATGGCGCCAACGCAAACGCCACGGCAATTCGAAAAGCCTGGTCGCGGGGCACAAGACCCATTGTGAGATATCCTGCTGCGCCATCGTGCCGCTTGCTGTCGGCCTGTCCCGAGTAACGATCAATGATCGGTCCCAACTCGGCGCCCGTTCGCAATTCACGGGCCATAGCCGATGGAAGTGGCAACCGCCCGCCGTTGGCCAGGCTTGAGCGTCCATTGCGATCCACAATGGCCACCCAATTGGTGAGATACATCGCCTCGGGTGTATCGTGCGCCGCCCCTTCGAGGCCAACGCCCAGATCAGCGTCGAGCGCCTCGCGGGCGCGCCGCGCCCGCAGCAATGCACCCCGGGTGCCCTCATCGTCGCTCATGGGCATGGCGTTGACTCCCGAATTCACCTCCACAGGCGCCAATATGGCGTCGGGCCAAACAGCATGAATTGCATGACGCACAGCGCGCACTTTGGCAGGGTTGGTAGAGCCAATCGCAATTTGCAAAGGCATCTTGATCCTATCAAGCTAACACGTATTGCTCGATGACCTGAGCCAGGCCATCCTGATCCACTGGCGGCGCCACATGGGGGGCCTGCTCGCGCGTCGATTGCGGGGCATTGCCCATGATTACGCCGAACCCTGCTCGCTGCACATAAGCCAGGTCGCTGGGCGAATCTCCCGCTGCCAGAACGCGCTCCCACGGGATGTTCAGCGCACGCAGTAATATTCCTAGACTGGCGCTCTTTTCTACGCCTTGCTGCATCACGTTGATGAACCAGCCATCGAACCCAGGTGAGACGCCCCAACTGAACAACGCCTGATCCGCCATCATCTGACTCAAGGCCTCAATGCGCTTGCGTTGCTCTTGGGAACGGATCACGTATTGAGCTTTGAGGATGGGCGCGCGCTCCCACAGGCGTTCGAACGATCCTACGATGGCGCGCAAGCCCAGTTTGGCCTGTTGGTATTCCCCTTCAGTTCCCAGATTTTCAATATAAAGGTCGGTTGCCGTATGCAATTCAAGATAATCGCCGTGTCGCCGGGCCTCTGCGACCAACAGCTCGACAGCGACAGGCGACAGGTTGTGACACACCAGCAGGTCGCCCCCATCTAGCGGCGGCACCAATGCGCCATTGAGCACCACGGGTGGTGTGCGCGTTTCTCACTCGGCCAGATAACGCTGCGTCGCCGCCCAAGGCCGGCCGGTGCACAAACAAATATGTATCCCGCGCTTGCGAACGCGAGCTAGGGCTGCGCGCAGTCTGGAGCTGATAATCCCCGATGCGCCCACCAATGTGCCGTCCACATCCAACGCCAACAGATCGAAAGGGTTGTTCATAGCGCGGATTCTAACCTATAAGATGGGCAGACGCAAGCCGCCAGTGCTCGTTAACGAATTGTTGAAGCGCTTTTTACAGGATCTTCATGCGATCTTAATTCGCCGCACATCAGCGCGCTTTATAATCACAGTGGTTTGAGATTTGACATAGTGAATAAATCAACTACATTATGTCGCATTTGGTCGAGACTTGATTGATGCAATGCACGAGCGGGTCCCGTCCAAACTAGTCTATAGATA
>CAZYPJ010000031.1:10217-12200 GCA_964649365.1 uncultured Anaerolineales bacterium
TGGTGAGAATTGGTGGAAACCCTTTGGAGCAAAGCGGACCTGCACTTGCACTCGTTTTACAGCGATGGCGCGCACGACATCCCCGCAATCCTCGCACACGTCGCGGAACACACCAATCTGAAAGTCTTAGCCTTTACCGATCACGATTGCATTACTGGAGCATTGCAGGCGCACCGCTTGGCCCCTGCGTATGGCCTCGATGTGGTGGTGTCGCAAGAGGTAACGACAGCCAGAGGCCATTTGCTGGCATTGTTCATTGAGAGTCTGATCCCCGCTGGCCTATCCATCCCCGAGACGGTGGAGCGCGTCCATGCGCAAGGCGGCGTAGCGATCCTGGCTCATCCGTTCGACCGCGTCTGCAACAGTCCTATGCGCCATTGGCCCCGGCCTACGATGGCCGACTGGCGTTCGTTCCAGCTCGATGGGTTGGAGGCGATCAACGGCGCTCAGATAGACCCTACTGCCAATCCGCGTTCGATGGCGTTGGTGCGCACATTGGGACTAGCGCAGACTGGCGGCAGCGATGCGCACCACAAGGAAGTGATCGGCGTAGCTCATACGCTGTTCCCTGGCTCTACCGCCGCTGACCTGCGCGCCGCGCTTGTAGCAGGGACGACGGTGGCCGCTGGACGCGGCTGGTGCTGGGCGGACTATGTCAATTGGTTCAAGAAATCGCTCATCCCGCGCACCGTAGGGCGGCCCTGGCGCCCACGACCTCTTCCGCAACCCAGTTTTGCAGCGCAGCCGTTGGATGAGGCGCTTCCCACGCCTTTGTGAGCAAAATTGACGAAAACCAGTATCAGGTTACAATAACCCCTCGGCTGCTTGGCAGTCGAGGGGTATATTCGTTACGATGCAGTGAAATGGCAGTGGTGCAAAATGGAAGTTGGTATCATTGGGCTGCCCCTATCGGGCAAGACGACGATCTTTAACGCGCTGACGCGCAGCGACGCCGCCACCGCGGCGTTCAGCTCGGGGCGCAGCGAGATCCACACGGCGGTGGTGGATGTGCCCGACCCGCGCGTTGAGATCCTCTCGCGCATGTTCAACCCGCGCAAGACGACGCGAGCCAAGATCCAGTTCAACGACATTAGCGGTGTGGCTAAAGGCCAGGCTCAAGGCGGATTCGACACGCAGGTGCTCAACGCCATGAGCAAGTGCGATGCGTTGCTAGAAGTGGTGCGCGCCTTTGAGAGCGAGCAGGTGACGCACGCCGACGGCAGCGTGGACCCGGCGCGCGACCTTGGCGCTCTGCGCTTGGAACTCATCATAGCCGACTTGGCCATCGTCGAGCGGCGCATCGAGCGTCTCGAAGGCGGCATCAAAAAAGCGCGCGCTAGCGAGAAGGCTGTCCTAGAACATGAGCTAGTTTTGATGCAGCAATTCGCTCGGGCGTTGGAAAGCGAACGCCTATTGGGCGACCTGGATATTAGCGCCGAGGATGAGTTGCTGATTCGCGGTTTTCAGTTTCTTACTCTCAAGCCCAGCATGGTGGTGGTCAATCTTGGGGAAGATGACAACCCCGCGATGGATTTGTCCTGGGCAGGCAGCCACAAGCACAACACGGCGCTGGCGCTCAGAGGGTCGCTCGAGATGGAGATCGCGCAGCTTCCCGAAGACGAAGTTGCGATGTTCTTGGAAAGCTACCAGATCGCTGAGCCGAGCCTCAACCTGATGGTGCGCGAAAGTTACAATCTTTTGGGTTTGATGTCGTTCTTTACGGTGGGCGAAGATGAAGTGCGCGCTTGGACGGTGCGCCGCGGAGCGACGGCGGTCGAGGCGGCGGGAGCCATCCATACTGATCTGGCGCGTGGGTTCATCCGCGCCGAGGTGCTCTCCTACGACGATATGATCGCCTGCGGCACAATTGCTGAGGCGCGCAAGCAAGGTAAACTACGCCTCGAAGGGCGCGACTATATCGTGCAGGATGGCGATATCCTGCACATCCGTTTTGCGCTATAGGGCAGGCCGCCCGAAGGGCGG
>CAZYPJ010000031.1:12210-20912 GCA_964649365.1 uncultured Anaerolineales bacterium
CTTGCGCTTTTTCGGGCGAGTCGCCCTCGGCAAAGATGCGCAGCAACGGCTCGGTGCCCGAGAAGCGCAATAATACCCACTGATCGTCATCGAGCAAGAACTTGGTGCCGTCGCAGGTGCTCAACCCGCGCACGGGGTAGCCGCCGATCTCGTTGATGGTAATTTGCTGCAAGCGTCGGGGAAAGAGCACTTTCATCTCGGGCGTCGCAGGCAAGTTCAGCTCTGCCATGTAGAGCCGACCGACCAGTCCAAACACATTGTCGAGCAAACGCGAGATCCTCTCGCCCGTTTGGGCCAGCATTTCGACGCTCAACGCCGCCGAGAGGATGCCATCTTTGCCCAAGATGTGGCCCCGAATCGTCAGGCCGCCGCTGCTCTCGCCGCCCAGTATGGCGTTCTCGCGTTGCATGGCGTCGGCGATATGCTTAAAGCCCACCGGCACCTCGATACAGCGCTCGCCGAAATGCCGCGCCAGGCGGTCGAGCATGTGGGTGGTGGCCAAGTTGCGCACCACTGGCCCCTTTTCGCCGCGTCGCTCATGCAGATACCAGTAGATGAGCACCAGCAGGTCGTTGACCGAGATGTATTCTCCCTTTTCATCCACGATAGCGATGCGGTCGGCGTCGCCGTCGGTGGCCAGGCCCAGGTGATAGTTGCCCTCTTTGATTTCGTGAATGAGCAAACCCAGCGCCTCCAGGTTGGGTGCCGGCGAGCGCCCGCCGAACAATGGATCGCGCCGACCGTGGATGGTCGTCACTCGGCAACGCGCCTCAGTGAGCACGATGTCTATGGTTAGCTCTCCCACGCCAAACATGGGGTCAACCAGCACTCGCAGCCCTGCCTGGCGGATCGCTTTCATGTCCACCAACGATTCGACAGCATCCACGTATTCGTTGGTGTAATCGCGATAGGAAGCCCGGCCTGCTTCGATAGCCATCGCCAGATCCACCCGCACGATCTCGTCGGCGGTGAGTGCGTTGGCTTCGCGTTCGATCTCGCGGGTCTCGTCATCCAACAGCAACGCCCCGTCGGATTTGAACACTTTGAGGCCGTTCCACTCGGGCGGGTTGTGGCTGGCGGTGAACCCCAAGCCGTAGGCCGCTTTGGCCAGCACCGTGGCATAGGTGATGAGCGGCGTCGGCGCGGCCTCGGGCAACAGGATCGTTCTGATGTTGTTGCCTGCAAAGACCTCAGCGGCGGCCTCGGCGGCGGTATCAGAAAGAAAACGGCGGTCATAGCCGATCAGCACACCCTGGCTTTCCAAGTTGTGGCGAATTAGACGATTGGCCAATGCTTGCGACAGCCGCCGCACGTTATAGAGCGTGAACACCTCTCCGATGACCGCACGCCAGCCGCCTGTGCCGAAATAGATAATGTTCTCCTCTTCCAAGCGACGCGGGCTGACGATGCGCTTTTGGAGGATGACTTCGGCGGCTTCCAAATCCTCAGGGGTATTGACGCCCAGAATTTCATCCTGATCGGCGCTCTGATAGCACTCGACGCGCCTACCGCTTTGCGCCAGGCGGTTTACTACGGCGGTGAGCGGCTGTATCGCGCCCGTCTGTTCGCGCTCGAGGGCGCGCAAAACCTCGAAAAGGGCGCCGGATCGCGCCACATAGGCGCCCAGATTGAGTTCACGAATGCGGCGCACCTCAGCGGTAGCGGCGGCTTCCTCAATGCTATCCACCACACGCCCCTGTTCGTCGCGGACGATGCGCCCGTAGGGCAGGGCTGAATCGGTGACTGCCGAGAACAACGTCAGGTCGGCTTGCTTCAGGTGATGGCGCGCCAACATGCCGCGCAACGATGAGAGCCGAAACAGCGGAGTATCACCGTAGAGAATCAGCAAATTACCGTCATAGTTCGCTAATAGGGGCATAACCTGCAACACAGCATGTCCGGTTCCTAATGGCTCCTGCTGTAATACATAACGATATGCAGGCCCCAAATAGGATTCCACAGCCTCGTGTTGATAGCCAACGATGATATAGATATCTTCAGGGGCCACGAAACGTCGCGCCAGGTCGAGCACATGTTCGATGATGGCTTTGTCGCCGAGTTTCTGCAGCGCCCTGGGATATTCGACGCCCGGTCGTGCTCCCTGCGCCGCTGCTAATACCAACACTTTGAGTGGATCAGTCATCCTGCCCCCCTTTGGTGTGTCGCTAACGGGAACATCATAGCCGGTATCTGGCTGATTCGTCAAATCGCGCCTCGATGATGGTTGCGATCAGATGGGGGTTGTGCTAGACTGGGATTACTTGTACAGTTCGTGTCAAAACCAGTTTCACTGAGGAGCTGAGAGATGGCCAAGATGAAAGCATCCCTGTGGGTGGCGCCGGAGCGTGTCGAGTATCAAGAGATCGAACGACCTACGGTTGGGCCGGGCCAAGCGCTGATCAAAGTGGCTTATGGGGGCATTTGCGGCACCGACATGATGATTTTCCTGGGCAAGCATCCGCGCGCCAGAGCGCCGCTGGTGATGTGTCACGAGTTTGTGGGCACGATTGTCGAGGCCGATGGCGGGGCTTTCGAGCCGGGCACACCCGTGGCGCTCAACCCGCTGCTCTCGTGCGGCCAGTGTTACGCCTGCAAACATGGCCTGGCCTATGTCTGCGCCAAGCTGGGGTTGCTGGGTATTGATACCGACGGTGGTTTCGCCGAATACGCCGTCGCGCCGCTGCACACCGTGCGTCCGCTGGCGCGTTCGCTGCCTCTGGTGCAGGCAGCGTTGATCGAGCCGTTGGCTGTGGCAGTACACGCCGTGCGCGTGTCGGACTTGAAAGTGGGCGATGTGACTGCCGTGCTGGGCGCCGGCCCCATTGGGATCATGACGGCGCAGGTGGCGCGACTGGCCGGTGCGCGCAAGGTGTACGTCTCGGAGCTTTCGCCCAAGCGTCAGGCTATCGCGCGCGACCTGGGGTTCGACGTGATAGATGCTTCCCAGGGCGACGCCGTCCAGGCGATCTTGGACGCTACCGATGGTGTGGGCGTGCCGGTGGCGTTCGAGACGGCGGGTGTACAGCCGACGATCAACCAAGCCAGCAAGGTGGCGCGGATCGGCGGGCAGGTGCTACAAGTGGGTATGCCCAAGGGGCCGGTCAGCATCGAGATGACCCCCGCTATGTTTCGTGAAGTCCGCAGCACGCCCATCCGCGTTTATCGCGAGGAGGATTTTGACATCGCTGTGGCCATCGCCGGAGACGGCGTACTCGACTTGGTCAAGCCGGTGAGCCATATCTTGCCGCTCAGCGAGCTGCAACATGCGATGGAGATCGCTCATACCGCCAGCGATGCGTGCAAGATTCTACTAGATCCCAGTCTGTAGATGCGTCCAGACGCTCATTGAACAAAAGGGCGGCGACGCCAAGCCCGGCGCCGCCGCACTCGTTTATCCTGATGGCGTGTTATTTGCCTATGAACAAGCGACCTAACCAGGGGCGCGTCAGATCAATAGCCAGCTCGGGGCATAGCTCGTGGCAACAATAGCAGCGGATGCACGTGCGCGGATCCATACAAGCGTGCTTGTCGGTGATCGTGATCGCCTTGACGGGGCAATGTCTGGCGCACACGCCGCAACCGATGCAACTGTCATTGGAGTGAGGCTTAGCTGCCAGTTGCGGCCACAACCAGCCGCTAGTAACGGCGCGAAAAGCTCCTTTGCTGCGCGCATCGCGCTGGGTAGGCTCCTCACCCGACTCGGGTTGCTTGATCAATCCACGCAACAAGCGCGGCAGCAAGCCCGGGTCCATCGCAGCCTCGATGCCCATGCGGAAATCCTGTACTTTTAGAGTGTCGAGCGGATCGCCTAACCATTCCAAATCCTCAGCCTTGCCAGTAGTGAGGTCGCGCTTGGTCGCGACATAAGTCGTCAAAACGCGCAGCGGATCGCACCCGACAAGGGTCGCGGCGGCGATATCCACATCAAAAACGTTGGCCCCGGCCAGAATCGCGCCGATAAAGCGTGGGTCGCCTCCCGAGGGGCCTTCACCCTCCATGCCGATCACAGCATCAATGATATTGAGCGCGGGCTTGGCATAGAGCGCGATATCTACCAGCCCTTCGGCGAAACGCTCGCGCGATTGCAACTTGGAGTGATAGCCCACCTTGAGCACGCCGGGGATCAGGCCAAAAAGATTCTTAACCGCGAGGGTAAGCGTGGTGAGATTGTGCGTCTTGAGCTTGGCCAGGTTGATGACTATATCCACTTCGGTGAGCGGCTTGACCACGTCGAGCCGGTGCAATACGACGCCATCAGGGTTCGATACCTGAACCGACTCAAAATCATTGTTTAACTCAGCCCCGCTGATCTCGGCGGCCTGAACCATGCCCGTCCTTTGATAGACGTTGCGCAGATAGATCCCCGTATAAGGCCCACCCGGCGATTCGACGATGATGGGCTTGCCGCCCACTTCGATCACCAGTTTGGCCACCGCCGCCACCACAGTGGGGTGAGTGGTAGTGGCCTTTTCGGGAGGCAGGGAGCGCAATAGATTCGGTTTGAGCAGCACCTTTTGGCCGGGCCGAACGAATGCGCTCATGCCACCCAGCAGATCCACGCTGCGTCGTATCGCCGCCTCGACTTGAGCGGGGTCGTATTCTTTGCACGCCACTAGCGCTACCTGATGATTGGCGCTCATTGTTGTTGTGCTCCTTAATCTGCTGCGTTGGAGGCTTGGGCTAAAGCCGAGACCGAGTCGTGCAGAAAGCGCAATTGGCGCGCCGCCAGCTTGATTTTGACCGCGCCGGTCTCATCTTCGCCCAAAAAACGCTGCAAATCGCCTTCTTGCACGCAGACGGCCAGTCGCTGCAATTCATCCATGAAGGAATCGAGCGAATGGATCTTGCGCACGCGGTTGCCGTCGCGGGTGGTTGGCTCGAACTGGCCGTAATCTTGCTCCCACGGACGGTCGGAAGGCGGCGCGACGCGGCGCGGGTTGCGTTCGTTGTCCTCGGCGTCGCCGTCGTCGCTGCCTTCGTCCTCTTCGCCCTTTTCCTCGGCCTCCACTGGTTCTTCGGGCGTGGGTGGCGCGGAGAAGCGGGGCAAGCTCTCGGTAGGTCGCATCTCGACTACGGCGATACGCTCACCCCGGCGCAACGCCTCTAGCGCCAGGCGCGGCTCGATATTGGCGTTGTGCTGCAGCGCCGCCGCCAAGCGCGACAACTCGGCTGATGAAAGGTTCTCCTCTACCACCAATAACGCTACCGCCTCTTGCCGCTCAGCGGGTTGGATGTCGGCCAGGTGCTGAGCGTGGGTGACGCCGAACTCGCCTTGGGCGATGAGCCGCTGCACCTCGGGCGCCAATTGCCGCAGCCGCAGGTAGCGCTGAATCTGCCGCGACGATAGCCCCAGATTGCGGGCCATGGCGTCGAGCGCTTCGCTTTGCGGCAAACCCTGATCCATCGTGTGGGTCAGCAATTGCTCAAAGGCGCGGCCCTTGTCTATGTCGTTCAGGTCGAGCCGCTGGAGATTCTCCAACACTTGTTGTACGACCGCTTCTTCGTCATCGACATTATCGAGCACCATGCACGGCACGCGATCCAGCCCTACCACAATGGCCGCGTCGCGCCGCCGATTGCCATAGACGATGCGATAGCCCTCTGCTTGGCGGATAACGCCCAGCGGCTGCAAGACGCCGTGCTCGCGGATCGTCTCGGCCAGGCCAGCCAGGTCGCCCGGGTCTGAGCGCACATTCTGCTTGCTGGGCAAGAGGTCGCGGGGATTGAGATAAACGATCCTTCGGTCAGCGACCATCGATCTCCTTTGCGTGAAAAGCCAACCACGAAAACTCGGCCTATCATACGCACAAAGCGCCAAGAGATCAAAACCGGGATGAATCTAGTGCGTCGCGCGATAATCGCCGCACGCCATGAACGCGCGGCAGGCTACATCTTGCCAATGCGGATCGAGACCAATGGAGGCGTTGTCGGTGTAGTAGCCAGCGATGAATCCCCCCTCTGGGCCGCCGAGTTTGGCGACCAACTCGCGGGCCTCAGCGGCGATGGCGGTTTCATCATGATTTTGCAGCGTGGTTTGGATGTCCACCGGGCACCAGAAGGTGATCTGCCCGTGAAATTGAGCCAGCGTATCAATGCCGTGCAGTCGCGGCTGGTCGAACTGTAACAGATCAATGCCCGCTTCGATCAAGTCGGGGATGATGGCTGTGATTTTGCCGCACGAGTGCATGAATACCTTGATTCCCCAGTCATGGGCCACACGGCACAGACGCACAAAACCTGGCTTGAACATCGCTCGCCACGTCACAGGGCTGACCATCAGGCCAAGCTGCGTGCCCCAATCTTCGGGGAACATGACGCAGTCCACGCCCACCCGCGCATACTGCACGATAACCTCGGCCAGCAGATCCTCGATGCGCTGCAACAACGCGCTCACTTGATCGGGGTATAGCAGCACGTCCATCAGGAAATGATCGAGCCGCCGCATCTTGCGGGCGATGTTGAAGGGAAAACCCGGCAGGCCGCCAATGCGAAAGCGGTCGTTGTTCGCATCTTGGCAAATCTCGCGGGCGCGCTCGAAACGAGCCGGATTGGCCAGATCGGGCAACGCGAGCGAGGATAGGGCATCCCAATCCTCCAACACACCGCGCGCTACCTCGCCCTTGCTGGTGTGGTCGAGCCTGGCCCAAGTGTTGCCCCATTCATCCACATACTCTTGTCGGTTGCCGCCCACATTGCGCCACGCCAGGTCAAAGCCATCCAGCGTGTAACTGGCCCACGCCAAGTCATTCCAATAAGGCGCGGGAAAAGAGGCTGCCACACGCTCGGGCCGCTCATAGTTGAGAGTACGCAGCACGATCTCGCGCGAATTCATACCTTCCTCCTGGAGATGCATAACTTGCTGAGAAGATCATAGACCCGTTGGGAATGAGAAGCAAACGCAGGCGCAGAGTAGTAGGCTTGACGTCGCAAACCGTGTTATAATGCTAATCGCTTCCCGGCGCAGGCCGGGCGACGCTCTCGGCGCGAAGGAGCGACGATATGCTTCCCATTGGAGATTCGAACCCTCGACGACGTTTCCCCTGGGTCACCGTTTTGTTGATCGGCGCTAATACGGTCGTGCATATCTACCAGATGTTCCTGCCCGCGTCCGCGCAGCAGAGCTTTGTGCTACAGGCAGGCTTGATCGCTCGCGATGTTACCCACAACCCGGGGCTGCCGGTCGCGTTCGATGTGCTCACCTCGATTTTCCTGCACGGCAGTTGGCTCCACTTGCTTGGCAACATGCTCTACTTGTGGGTCTTTGGCGATAACATCGAAGAGCGGCTGGGAACCATTGGGTTCATCGCCTTTTACCTGCTGGCAGGGATCGGAGCCGCGCTGGCGCAAGTGGCCGCCAACCCGAATTCGACGACGCCCATGATCGGCGCCAGCGGCGCCATCGCTGGCGTGTTGGGAGCTTATCTGGTGATCTTTCCACGTGCGCACGTGCGCACCCTGATCTTGTTCCGTTTTATCCTCGTGAGAGAACTGCCCGCTGTGGTAGTATTGGGCTTTTGGTTTGTCCTACAACTCATCAATGGGCTGCTCGGCGCCAGCAACGCCGATGGAGGCGTGGCCTGGTTTGCGCACATCGGCGGCTTTGTGATCGGCATCCTGGTGGGATTATTGGTCAGAAATCGGGAGACCGAGCAATCCTTTTATGTGACGACGCCCTGATCGGGTTGTCCTCGTTCGATCTATGGATTTTGATATCGGCGCAGGAGCGCCTTTCAAGGAGGAGCCATGAACCAGCATGTTGCATCGGTGCGCGAAGAGATGCTACGGCTACCCACTTATCACATCGCCGAAGATCCTAACCCACCTTTGTTCAGCGCATGGGATCCCTGGGTCTATCCCTATCCTAAACAGGATGAAATCCTGCGACCCAAAGATGAGGAACAGACGTATCGCGCTTTGGTGCTAGAGAACCCTTATTTGCGCGTGACGGTGCTGCCCGAATTAGGTGGTCGCGTCTATGAAGCCTATGACAAGACAGCCTCGCGCGATATATTTCACAAGCCCGATGTCATCAAGCCGGCGTTGATCGGCTTGCGTGGAGCGT
Source organism: uncultured Anaerolineales bacterium (assembly GCA_964649365.1). Classification (GTDB taxonomy): domain Bacteria; phylum Chloroflexota; class Anaerolineae; order UBA1429; family UBA1429; genus CAZYPJ01. Next base: position 20,273 of record CAZYPJ010000031.1, read on the forward strand.
GGATTTGCGGCGGCATCGAGTTCAACTTTATCAAAGGCCACCACGTGATGACCGTATCGCCGGTGGACTATGTGACGCGCCAGAACGCGGATGGCAGCGTATCGGTAGTGGTGGGGCACACCGAGCGCGCCTCGCGCGCCCGCTGGAGTGTGACGTTAACGTTGTACCCCGACCGGTCGTATCTCCAAACCGAGCTGCGACTATACAACCGTTACCGCTATCGCCTGGACTTTTACCAGTGGAGCAATTCAAGCGTGGTGGCTCGCAACGACCTGCGTTGCCCCTATCCTACGGATTATGTGATCAGCTCGGGGCGCAAGCTGTACCGCTTCCCCATTCAGGGTGGCGTTGACATCAGTCGATGGCCGAACACGCCCGTGGCCCATGCCTTTTTCTCCATCGGCAGCGACAGCGATTTTATGGGCGTTTATTACGACGATGACGACATGGGCATGGTGCATTATGCCAACCATCACGAGGCCCCCGGCAAAAAGCTATTCACCTGGGGTACCGAGGATGCAGGGCGTATCTGGGATTATATCCTAGCCGATAGCGATACGCCTTACATCGAGCCGCAATCGGGCTGCGTGGTGGATCAGAGTACCTTTCTCTTTCTCCAGCCGCACCAAGTGGTGGAATG
>CAZYPJ010000031.1:20922-24093 GCA_964649365.1 uncultured Anaerolineales bacterium
GGGCTGGCGCGACAGATCGCGGCGAAGGGGGATGCCGCGCTGAACCTGGCGCCGGGTGGCGATGACAAGACGTTGCTCGGTGTGAACACCACACGTCGCGTTGAGGGGGCGCGTTTGACGCTGATCGCGAACGGCAGCGTGCTGTACCAGGCGAGCTTGGATATCGCTCCCGACGCCCCTTATTGCAGCGAAATCGCCATAGCTCCCAGCGCCTGGAAGGAAGCCGATACGCAACTCATCCTGGCCGATGGCGCGGGGCGTGAATTGGCGCGTTACCACAAGCCGCAACCCGATATGTTTGCCAAAGTTGAGCTGCCAAAACCCTTTGAACCCCAAGTGGATGTGCGGAGCAGCGCCGAAGAGCTGGCCATCGCCGCCAACGAGGCCGAAAAGTTGCGCGACTATGCGCGGGCAGAGGATCTTTACCAAAGGGCGCTGGCGCTCGACCCAGGCTATGCCCGCGCTCACGCCTATCTCGGTGCATTGTACAGTCGCCAGGGTCTCTATCGCCGCGCCTATGACGCTTTAATTCAAGCGGTACGGCGCGACCCCGATCTGGGCTTGGCGCACTATCATCTGGGCATCGTTTGCCGAGAGATGGGCGACCCGAAGGCTGCTCGCACTCACTTCTGGGCCACGCGGCTCGATCCGGCCTTCGCCAGCCAGAGCTTCTATTTTCTAGGCGAGATGGCGTTGGCCGATAACGATGTGGAGAACGCCGCGACGTTCTTCGAGCGTTCGCTTGCCCTGAATCGGCTGCATATCAAAGGGCATGTAATGCTGGCGTTGGCCCTGCGCAAACTGGGTCGCACGGCGGAAGCAAAAGTGATCCTAGGTGAGGTCATCGCTACGCTTGACCCCGCCGATGTGTTCGCCCATGCCGAATTGTGGCGGCTCGATCCTTCTGATGAGCGACTCGCGACCCTACGCGCGCGTTTGGGTGATGATCCGCAGGTCATCATCGAGTTGGCGTGCGATTATGCCGCCGCAGCGCAATGGCAAGACGCCATCGCGACGTTGCATCTCTGGCCCGGCGTAGCCCAGGGACAAGCCGCCTTTGCCATGATCTATTACCACCTGGCTTACTACCATGATAAGCTGGGGGAGACCGACGCTGCACGCCAGCTTTACGGCCTGGCGGCGCAGATGGCGCCGGACTATGTATTCCCGCATCGGTTAGAGGAACTGGCAATTCTCACTCGCACGCTCGACGCCAACCCTGGCGATGCGCAAGCTTGGGCCTATCGTGGTACATTGCTCTATGCGCTGCGCCGACAAGACGAGGCGCGCGCCGATTGGCGTCGCTCGCTGGTTATCAAGCCGATGGCCGTGACGTATCGCAACTTGGGCAAATCACTATGGAAAGATTGCGCTGATCTCGCCGGAGCGCGCGAACAATACGAGCGCGCTATCGCGTTGAACTCTCAAGATCACCGCCTCTATAGCGACTTGGCCGACATCCTAGCGGAATTGGGGGCGCCCGCCGAACAACGTGTGGCGCTGTTGGAACGTGCGCCGCGGCACGGTCGCGTGCAGGCGCGTTTGGCAGCGGCGTTGGTGGCCTTGAAACAGTGGGAGCGTGCGATCCAGATCATGCAAAAGATGCAATACGATCCTTACGAGGGCGAGCGCGACACGCGTCCGGCGTATTACGAGGCCTACATCGGGCGCGGCCTGGAACGGTATGAGAACGGCGACTTGGCTGGGGCGTTGAGCGATTTCGAGGCGGCGTTGGCGTATCCTCGCAACGTAGGAGTGGGCAAGGGACACTTTGCTCAGGATGCTCAAGCGGCTTATTGGGCAGGCATGGCCGCTGCTGCGCTGGGAGACACGAATAAAGCGCAACGCTATTGGGCCGAAGGCGCGGCGATCCGCTTTCGACCACAGGATGACGACCTAGTTTCCCCGTTCGAGGGGTATCAACCCGATGCGCGTCACTATATGAGCCTATGCCTGCAAAAGTTAGGCCGTGCAGAAGAGGCGGCGCGGCTGTTCTGAGCAAGTACAAATGAAACAGTGGTCAGTGATCGGCCCAATAGCCGACTACTGACCACTGTTCACTGAGAACTCAGACCTTTTGCTCTTTCTCAATCGCCTCGCGCGCTTTACGCGAGATACGGTTCCACATCCCCGCTAGGCCCATCGCTTTGCGCATCAGGCGCACAGTCTCCTCGCCCTCTTTGCTGGCGCGCAACGTGCCCTCATAGATCACGCGCTCGACTAAACCGCTCTGCGCCTCGTATTTGGCGCGACGCTCGCGCAAGGGATCGAGAAAAGCGTTGAGCGCCACGGCAAGCTTGTCCTTGACCTCGACATCGCCCACCTTGCCCGCACGGTAGCGCGCCTTTAGATCCTCGACCTCGGCCTTGTTGGGGTTGAACGCGTCATGGTAGGCGAACACGGGGTTGCCCTCCACAGTGCCGGGCACGTCGGCGCTGATGCGGTTGGGGTCGGTGTACATGCCGAAAACTTTTTTCTGCACCGTCTTGGCGTCGTCCGACAAAAAGATAGCATTGCCCAGGCTCTTGGACATTTTGGCCTGGCCGTCGGTGCCTACCAACGAGGGCACTTCGCCGATCATCACATCAGGAATAGGGAAGACTTCGCCATACAGGTAGTTAAATCGTCGGGCAATTTCGCGGGTGATCTCGACGTGCGCCTCGTTGTCTTTGCCCACCGGCACCAGGTCGGCGCGCGGCATAAGGATATCGGCGGCTTGCAACACCGGATAGCCCACCAGTCCAAAAGGCAGGGTTTCATCGTTTAGAGTGGCGGCTTTGGCCATGTCTTTGATGCTGGGTAAACGCTGCAAACGCGGCAAAGTGACCAGCATCTCGAATAGCAAGTTCATCTCGTACACCGCTGGCACTGCCGATTGCAGGTAGATAACACTCTTGGATGGATCAATACCCACCGCTAAATAATCAAGGACGCAATCGTGTACGTTGTCGCGCAAAGCGTCCACGTGCTCTTTTTCCGGCTTGGTGGTCAGCGTGTGCAGATCGGCGAGGATAAAAAAGCATTCGTATTCGTCTTGCAGACGCACGCGATTGGCCAGGCTTCCTACATAGTGCCCCAAGTGCAATTTGCCCGTTGGCCTATCGCCAGTAAGAATGCGTTTCTTGCTCATTTTAACCTCTTTCGAACGAGTCTGGGTTATTAAAAAGACTA
>CAZYPJ010000032.1:0-20981 GCA_964649365.1 uncultured Anaerolineales bacterium
ATGCCGTTTAAGCGCCCCGATGCGCCGATCCATGGAATCGCTCACATCTTCCCAATAATCGGCGTCTCCGGTCCAAAACAGATAGATCTCTTTGATACGCCATGGTTCGTGATCCACCAATTGTTCGGGGAACAGATACCACTCGCGGGCGGCCCAGGCGGCGTCGAGCGCAGCTTGCCCAGCGGCTCGGTGGTCGGGGTGCAATTGATAAGGACGCCAAGGGTCAATCGTCAACAAAATGTCGGGCTTGACCTGTCGGATCAATTCGCACAGTTGGCGGCGCAAGTCCATCGTGTTTTCCAGCATACCATCGGGGTAATGTAAGAAACGCACGTCGCGCACGCCCAGTTCGCGGGCTGCCGCGCGTTGTTCGCTTTCGCGCATAGCAGCTACCTGGCCCGGGCGCAAGCCGGGATCGTGGCTGCCCTTGTCGCCGCTGGTCAGCAGAATATAATCAACTACTCGGCCCTGCGCGGCCCATTTGGCAATAGTGGCGGCGCAACCAAATTCGGGATCATCTGGATGTGCGCCAATGACCAACACACTGTGTAGCTCGTCTCGTTTTTCCTCGCTCATGAACGTCAACTATCCTCCAGAGGACAAGGTCGCGCCCCGCGCAAACCAGCGCGGGGGGTTTATCATTCTAACCCCACGTTTGATAGAGGTCAAAAGTAACGGTACATCAGAATCGGTTATTTGCGTGTGCCGCCAAACATGCGTGGCAGAATGATCGCATGAGGCAGGCCAATCTTTTGCCGCTCGCCCTTGACCGGAAAGATATAGAACAGCAATGCGCCCAAGAATCGCATCGTTCCGCCAATGAGCAGCGTTGGTACGATGCCGATGCGGTTCGAAACGGCGACGCCGATCAGCGGCGCTGTGAACGCCCCAACGTGCATTACCATGCTGTACATGGCAGTGGCGCCGTGTTTTTTGCCCTGGGGCAACAAATCTAAAAAGATCACACCATGGCTAAGGCCGACGCCGGGGTTGAACACATTGATTAGAAAGCCCGCGAACAGAATGAACGTAAGATTGGGGACAAGCGCCACCATGAATGCATAAGTGGTAGCCAATGGAAGGGCGATGAGCAACGCTTTGGCCTCGCCGATGCGATAGATGATACGACGCCAGATCCAATAGCCAACTACGACGCCGATATGCGCCAAAGATGTGTGCAACCCGATCCAGCTATCTGTTGCATTGAGATTTTGCACAAAAAAGATAATATACAGTGGCCCTACCATCCAGGCGCTGAAATCGAACATAAAAGTATTGATGATGATGCGCAAAAAGCGAGGATTTTCACGGGCGGCTGTTCGAAGCGCTGCTATCCAGGGTTGTTTTTGCGTTTCAGTGGCGGGAGTTGGCTTTTCGCTGCTGGCGGTGATGCGAATACGAGAGCAAAAGTACACGCTGATTGCTCCGGCTAAAAAGCCGATGCCGTATAGCCATTGATAGTTCCCAGGGAAGGGTGCGTAGTCGAGCCATTTGCCGGCCAGATAGGTGAGCGGCGCGATTGTAGCGCTGCTCAAGATGCTGCGCCAGGCCAATACATTGGCCCGCGAACGGGCCGGCACAACATCAGAAAGCAGGGGACTCCAGCCGGTGGAGAAGAAAACCGATGGTATCGTCATGGCCACTAGCAGCGCGACTGTGATCTCGGGGAGATAGGATATTCCGAGAAAAGGTAAAGCCATGATGAAAACATAGCCCACACGCGCGAGGAAAAGGCTGCCCACAACCCAAGGGCCATAGTGCGTTTTGCGCTCCAGGATGCGAGCCGAGGGCATAAAGGTGAAAACAGCCACGAGTGAAGGAAGCGAGGAAAGTAAACCTACCAGGGTTTTGGAGCCGCCTGCCCGCAAGATATAGGCGCTGTTGAAAGCCCCTGCTGCCGCCAAAATACCGGCAAAGATGACTTCAATATACAGGTAAAGCGTGTTGCGGTCGGTCGTAGTCTGGGAAAGCAGCTGCATTTTTTGTCTGAGGATGCTCAGACGTTCTTTGACGACGGCCATTCCATGCCTCACACTGAGAAATTGACAATCTCGATCATGTGGCGGAGAGTATAGCACAACCATCGGGCAGCGTAAATCGGCGGGGGACGGGCTACTCTGACTTGGGGCGTAACTCACGATGCTCCATGGTGTTGCAAGAATGTAGGTTTCGTGCGCCATTATCCGATCATCGTGTCGAGGAGGACGTATGGCTTTTATTGGTCTTGTGTCTGACAGTACCGCATTCTTGCCCGATGAGGTCGTCGCGCGGTATGGCATTCGCATCACGCCATTGTATATCAAATGGGGCGAACAGACCTATCGCGATAGCGTGGATCTAACTGCCGCCGAGTTCTATCAGCGGCTGCCTCATAGTAGCGTTTTGCCCACCACCTCACAACCGTCCGTCGGCGATTTCGAAAAGGTGTACCGGGAATTGGTGGATCAGGGCGCAAGCGGCATCATTTCGGTGCATCTCGCGGCAGGGAGCAGCGGCACGGTAAACTCGGCCATCTTGGCGGCGCAAGAGGGCGGCAGTGTGCCGATTGAGGTTGTTGATACTCGTTGCGCTGGCGCCATGCATATGTTGGCCGTCGAGGCTGGAGCCAGAGCAATCGCTGCTGGAGCCAATCTACAAGAATCCGTGGCGGCGATTAACCGCGTGGTCGAGGCGCATCGCACGGTGTTCACTGTGGATACACTAGAGTATCTCTATAAAGGGGGACGAATCGGCGGCGCAGCGGCGCTGCTTGGTTCGATGCTCCAATTCAAGCCTTTGTTACACTTCCGCGATGGCAAGATTGACGCTTTGGAACGTGTCCGCAAGTCGAGCCGCGCTTTACAGCGCATGGTCGAGGTTATGGTTTCCTGGGTGGGCAACACTGAACCGATGCAGTGCGTCATCATGCACGCCGACTGCATGGATCGAGTCGAGGCTGCCGTCGAGTTGCTCAAACAGCAAATCAGTGTAGCTGATGTGCGCGTCACATTGCTCACGCCTGTCATTGGGGCGCACGTGGGCCCAGGCACGCTCGGTCTTTGTTGTTGCCCAATTTCAGCCCTGAACTTGGCCTGATTGCGCCCTGTTCTATTCCCGGCGGATGGTGATGTGGACATCAGCGGGTAACGCCATGCCCGCAGCAACCTCGACTGCTTTGAGGATGGCCGAAGGCACGGGGCAAGCCGCGTGGGTTTTGCATACCCCCGCCAAGCGATAGGGAGTGGTTTCGTTAATTGGTTGACCCAGCTCTTGAAAGACCGAGAGCTGGGTTAATTGTTCGGCTAACTGGCGAATGTGGCCGCAAACGCTGGTGATCGCCAGCGTCACGTTATAGGATTCATCCGCCTGAGCTACAATCTGCGTCACAAATCCACATATCCCCGGCGCGACCTCGACGTTCGTCATATTGATTGATCTCCTTGCACGATGTCCCCGAATCGTAACCCGTTTGCGCAGTGTGTCAACCTTGAAGTCGCGCTGTAAACCTGCTATACTCCATCCCAGCCGACATAAGGAATTGCCCATGACCGATGCGCATAGCCCCGCCGCTCCTGCTGCGATCCAAGTCCTAGCTGGTAGCCCCTACCCCCTGGGTGCGACCGTACAGGGCGATGGAGTGAACTTTAGTATCTTTACAGCCCATGCCACCTCAGTACAGCTCTTACTGTTTGACCGGTACGATCAACCTCGTCCCACGTATGTCATCACCCTCGATCCCCTAAAAAACAAGACCTATTACTACTGGCACGCTTGGGTGCGCGGTATCGGCGCCGGGCAGATCTATGCCTATCGAGTGCATGGGCCGTACATCCCGGAAGAGGGCTTGCGTTTCAACGGTCGCAAGGTGCTGCTTGACCCTTATGCACGGGCGGTGGCTTATGGCGGCAACTGGTCGCGTGTAGAGGCCAGTGGCTTTGGCGACAACACGTATAGCGCCATGAAATCGGTGGTGGTGAATCTGAATGGCTACGATTGGCATGGCGACCGCCCTTTGCAGCGGCCTATGCACGAGACCGTGATTTATGAGACGCACGTGCGTAACTTTACCGCGCACCCTTCCTCGGGCGTAGCGCATCCGGGCACATTTGCCGGTATCATTGAGAAAATCCCTTACTTGCACTCCTTGGGTATAACCGCTATCGAGTTGCTTCCTATTCAGCAGTTCGACGAACAAGAAGTCATGCGCGTCAACCCTTTAACCGGCGAGCCGCTCAAAAACCATTGGGGCTATGCGTCGCTGGGCTATTTTGCGCCCCATTTGGGTTATGTGTCCAGTGGAGATGCTCGTCGTGCAGCTGACGAGTTTCGTGATATGGTCAAGGCGCTACATCGTGCAGGCATTGAGGTGATTTTGGATGTCGTGTTCAATCACACCGCCGAGTCGGATCAGATGGGGCCAACCATTTGCTTCCGCGGCCTCGAAAATATCGCCTACTATATGCTCAAACCCGATCGCCGATTCTATCAGAATTTCACCGGCTGTGGCAATACGGTAAACTGTAATCATTCAATTGTGCGGCGGCTGATCCGCGAATGCGTGCGTTATTGGGTGCAAGAGTTCCACATAGATGGGTTTCGCTTTGACCTGGCCTCGGTGCTTTCGCGCAACGAAAAAGGCGAGCCGATTGCTGATTCGCCCATTCTATGGGAGATCGAGTCGGACCCTGTGTTGGCGGGAACCAAGCTGATCGCTGAGGCGTGGGATGCCGCCGGACTTTACCAAGTTGGCGCGTTTACCGGCGACCGTTGGGCCGAGTGGAATGGCCGCTTTCGCGATGATTTGCGGCGTTGGGTGCGGGGCGACATGGGCATGGTGCGTGATTTTGCCTGGCGCATGACAGGCAGTTTTGATATGTTCCGAAGCAAACCGAGCTATAGTTCGCATCGCAGCATCAACTATGTGACTTGTCATGATGGGTTCACGTTGGCTGACTTGGTGTCGTACAATGCCAAATACAATGAGGCCAACGGCGAGGGCAACCGCGATGGGGCCGATGAAAACTATAGCTGGAACTGCGGCGTCGAGGGGGCGACGTCTAATCCCGAGATTTTGCGCTTGCGGCGCCACCAAATGAAAAATCTCATTGCCCTCTTGATGGTAGCTCGCGGCACGCCCATGCTGCGCGGCGGCGATGAAATGGCCCAAACGCAGCGCGGCAACAACAACGCTTACTGTCAGGATAATGAGCTAAGCTGGTACGACTGGCGCTTGCTGGCGCAAAACGCCGATATCTATCGTTTTATTCGCGGCATGATCGCTCTGCGGCGACGTCATTCGACTCTCACTGCCGACTATGCCCTGGGGCGCAGACCCTACGAGCAGACGCTTGAAGATGGCGTCATTTTTCACGGGGTGCGGCAAAAGCAGCCTGATTGGGGTTATTACTCTCACTCTTTGGCGATCCAACTGGCCGGCCGCGAGGGCGATGTAGGTATCTATATCATTGCCAACGCCTACCAACAGGCGCTTGAATTCGAATTGCCCGCTGGCATCCGCTGGAAGCGTGTGGTAGATACGAGCCTGGAATCGCCCAGCGATCTGATGGACGAGGATGATGCGCCAATGTTAGCGACGCCGAGTTATATTGCCGGGCCGAGATCGGTAGTTGTGCTGGTAGAGGCGCGAGGGTAAGAATTCAAGGCTGGCGGCTGGCCGCCTCGGGTTTCAAGACGCCAACATATGGGAGATTGCGGTAATACCCGTTGGCGTCTAACCCATAACCGACTACGAATGCGTCGGGCAGTTCTAGCCCCTGGTATGCGAGGGGGATATCAATCAGTCGCCGATAAGGCCGATCAAATAAGACGCACACCTGTAAGCTGGCCGGTCTGCGCGTGCGCAAGTTGCGCAGTAGATAATTGAGCGTGAGTCCTGTGTCAATCACATCCTCTACGAACAACACGTGACGGCCCGTGATAGAGTGGTCCAGATCCTTGGTAATGCGCACTCTTCCCGCGCTGTCGGGCGCATAGCTCGAGATTGCCATGAAATCCATCGTCACGGGGATAGTGATGGAACGCAGCAAGTCGGCCATGAAGAAAAGCACGCCGCTCAACACTCCTACCAGCAAAGGGTCGCGTCCGTCATAGTCTCGTGAGATAGCCGCTCCGATCTCGGCCACGCGCGCCTGAATCGCCTTTTGGTCAAAGACCACTTGCGCTATATCGGCGGCGGTGTGGATGGTGGGGGTAGCTTCAGCCATGCGATCCCTCGATAGCTTCTTTGCCAATGAGCGCCGGTTCCCGACCCTGCATACCGAAACGCTCTAAAAAACGCACAAAATCGCGGCGACTCCACAGTTTGACATTGATCTCTGGATACAATTCTTTAAGCCGTCGGATCTTTTGGTGTTTGAGCCGCATGAGCTTGGCGCGCAACGTCGTCAACTCAACATATAAATCCTGCTCGATCAAATAGAAATCGGGCGAGAACGCCTCCAGAATGTTCCCTTTTTCATCCCAGGCCAAGGGGAAAGTAGTCGGCTCATAGCGCCATTCGATGCCATAATAGTCAAGAATATGTGCAAACTCTTTTTCGCTGGGATGATAAAAGACGATGTTTCGCCGGTCAACAATCGGGTTTTCGATGGGATGAGGGCGTATTGGCTCGTCAGTCATATGAGCACATCTCACTTGGGCTTGAGGGTGCGTTTCTGATTCTGATTATATACTGGGGATCGAGCGCGTCAACTGGGCGGTGTACGAATTGGACAAATGCGCGCCTTGTGCTATACTACCTTAACTTGATAATAAACATACGAAATGCTCGACGGATTGCTTGACAACTCGGCCTGTAGGGCCAGAAAGAAGTGAGTATATGTTGACCGTGAGCGATAATATCGTTGTTAGCATGGATTACAGCCTGCGCTTGACCGATGGTCAGGTGATTGACTCTTCTGAAGGGCGCGAGCCACTGGAGTTTGTCACTGGGCAGGGGCAAATCATCCCTGGCTTGGAAAAGGCCTTGTACGGCATGTCCTTGGGCGACGAGAAAGATGTGGTGGTGCAGCCCAGCGAGGGCTATGGCGAGTTTGATTCAGATCTGTTCGAGACTCTTCCTCGTTCGGTGTTTCCTGCTGATGTCGAACTGGAAGAAGGCATGGGTTTTCGTATGCGCACCGATGGCGGCCAGATCGTTGTTGCTTACGTGGATTCTATCGAAGATGACCAGGTCACTGTCAACCTGAATCATCCATTGGCCGGCGAGACGCTTTATTTCAAGGTCAAGATCGCTGGTTTGCGCGAGGCTACTGAACAAGATCTGGCAGGTTGTAGCGGCAGTTGTGGTAGTTGCGGCTGCGGCTGCGGCGAGGACGATGAAGACTGCGGTTGCGATGACGAAGAGGGTTGCTGCTGCCACAATTGATGGCTGGCTAGAGCGAAAAGGCGCACGCAATTTGGCGTGCGCCTTTTTTGTTGCGCTCAGATCAGCGCCATCGAACCGTCCGGTTTGATGGGGAAGCCGCGCTTCCATGGCTTGTAGGGGTGTTGTTTGTAATACTCTTCATTCAGCTCGATCCCAAAACCAGGCTTGTCGGGCAACTCCAGATAGCCATCCACTATTTTGTATGGTTCTTGCACCAAGTCCTTACGCGGCGATTCGGTATCCACATGGTATTCTAGGATCAGAAAGTTGGGTGCTGTGGCTGCAAATTGGGCATTGACCGCCGTCGCCACCGGCCCCATGGGATTGTGTGGAGCCATGGCGACATATTCGGCTTCGGCCAATGCAGCGATCTTTTTCATCTCGGTCACGCCGCCGCAGCAGCAGATGTCGGGTTGGATGATATCAGCCCCTCGCACTTTGAGCAGGTCGCGAAACTCCCATTTGGTATAAAGCATCTCGCCGGTAGCAATGGGCACAGGCGACTTGGCTCGCACTGCCGCCATAGCATCCACGTTCTCTGGGCGCAGCGGCTCTTCTACGAACATGGGATGGTAGGGGGCCAATACCTGGCACATTTCGATGGCCTTGGCTGGCTCTAGGATGCGGGCGTGAGGGTCGAGGCCGATCTCGATTTCATCCCCCAGCGTCAAGCGCAGATAGGCCATTTTTTGATCCACATAGCGCAACGCTTGTGGCCAAGAGATCTCGTTCAGGTTCGGGGGCAAAGGATAGGTCTTGAGCGCCTTGAAGCCGTACCGTTCTTTCAAGCGTACAAAGTTCTCGGCGGTCTCTTGCGGCGTCGCGCCGCCTGGGTTCTGATACACCCGGATGCGCTCACGACATTTACCGCCGAGTAATTGATAAACCGGCGCATTCAAAGCGCGTCCTTTCAAATCCCATAGGGCGTGGTCAATGCCGCTCAGGGCCGAATACACTACCGAGCCGCCCGGAAAACGCGCACCGATATAGAGTTTTTGCCAGATTCCCTCAATATCCATCGGATCGCTGCCCACCAGCCATTGTTCGAAATAGTGGATGACATTGGCTGTGGCCTCGTCAGGCCCCGCAGAGTAAGCCTCGCCCACCCCGTATAAGCCATCAGTGGCGCGTACCTTGACAAAGCACAGATCCCGAGAGCCTACGTCCACCAGATACGTATCGATGCCCGCAATCTTCATGATGATGCTCCCTTTTGCTGATAAGCGTTACGTGACATGATTTCAGTCTAGCATATGTAAGCGATTTCTGCGAGACGTCCGGGAAAATTTCGCTTGCTATCCTCATTTGGCCCACGTATCATATCGGCATCGCTGGATAGCTTTTGCAGGGAGAAATATGATGACCGATCCTCGCGTGGGGCAACCGATCAACTTGGCCGAGTTTGCCGCCTGGCGTTGGTGGCAGGGTTCTGAACGCCACGATCTTGTGAGCCATGGGGCGACGCGCGGCGCCGATGGCCTCTGTCAGGCGCAGCGCGACCCTGGGACTGGCTTGTGGCACCTGGGTTTGGAATGGGACGAGCCGCGCGACATTCGCCGCGTAGTAGCGCAGTTGGCTGCGGGCAGTAAAGCGCCCGCCGATTTCTGTGTGCAATATTGGCAGCACAGTTGGCCTACGCCCGCCCCCGAACGCTTGCCCGGCGCGCGGCGTGGCTGGATCGGGCGCGATGACCCCTGGCACGGCCGTTGGGTAACGGCGCGTGGGGCCAAGTCTATGACAGACGATGTCTGTATTTTCGAGTTCGACCCTATTGACCTGGCCGAATTGGGCGGCGACGCCGTGGAGACGCTGAACAACGCCGAGCACTATGGAGCGCGCTTTCGGCGTGCGCTCAAGATCCGCCTGGCCAGCGCGGTTCCCGAACCTTTTGCAGTTCAGGACATCGCGGCCTATTCTGGCTCTATCTGGCAAATGGGCCAGATCGAGGTGCGCTTTTCCGAGACAGAGGGTATGTGGAACGGCGTTGCCCAAGCCTATAATGGCTACATTATAGGCCTGACACCGCGCCGTGCCGGTGGGATATTGGATCTGCTCTATAGTTGCTGCGAGGCAGATTCCGGGGAGCGTACCGTTGTCAAGCTTGATACATCTGGGCGCGTATTTTCGTTTCTGGTAAGCGACCTCGACCACGGCCCGATATACATTCCCGACTATGGCGCGGCGGTAGCCTGGGCGGGCCAGATGTTGGATTGGGATGAATTGGAGGCGCGCCGCCGCGCTGCGCCCCGCCCCCTTTACGACCGTGTAGCCGACGAGCCAGAGCATTCTATCGAGCGCGCCCTGGCCGAGATTCCTCCGCTCGACGTGACCAAGCAAGCTCCTTTCGGGCGCTATTTGCTATTGGGGGTGGAGGCGGGCCGACAAGAGTTTGCCATACGTTACAATGGCGAGTTGTTCTCCGACAAAACGCATTTGAAGCTGCACGGGCGCGATGCAGCTCGCCTGATCTGGCCATCACACCAGCTACGCTTTTGCTTTGGCAGCGGCGATCCTCCCGATTTCCGTGAAGGACGCAATGCCACTCAGCAGCGACTGCTTGATGGTTGGTTGCCGATAGTCATCAGTGAGTGGCGCGACCGCGAGATCGGATACACCCAGACAACTTTCGCCGCCTTGCTCGATGGGCCAATGACCGAACCGGAAGCGCGACGCGGCGATGAAAATGTGGTGGTAATGATGCGAGTTGCGATCCGCAACACGACTCCTGGCAAAAAGCTGGCGCGATTATGGTTGGCTATCGCCCCGCAAGAACAGGTTGCTCTGCGCGATGGCCTCCTCATCGCTCTAGGACGCGTAGTTCCGGCGGAACCCATTGCAAGGCAATGGCGTACTGCCTTGTATGATACGCCTTGCCTGCGCTGCGCGATCCGCACCGGCGGGCGAGGGTTGTTCACAACCGTGCCCTATGCTGGAGATGAAGGCGCCTCTTTGGCGATCTCTACCGCTGCGAGCTATGAAGTGGCGTTGGATGGCGGCGAAACGCACATCCTCGACCTGACTTTCCCCTTTGTCAGTTTGACCGAGGAAAGTGAGTGGCGGCATGTAGCCGAGTTGCGCTATGAGGATAAACTGGCCGATGTGATAGCCTATTGGCGTGGCTATATCGGATCGGGCGCGCAAATCGAGACACCTGATGATATTCTCGGCGACCTGCACAAAGCGGTGCGCACCCATGTGGCCATCAGTGTGGATAAGGATCCAGAGAGCGGCTTGGTCGTCGTCCCCGCCGCTACTTGGCGTTATCCGGCCTGCGGCAACGAGGCTTGTTGGCAGATCAGTATGCTCGACCAGGCGGGTCATCACGACCGCGCCGAGGCTTATCTGGAGACCTTCCTGCGCACTCAGGGCAGCGCGTTGCCCGATGGCCGATTCTCTTCGCCAGCAGGGGCGCTGCAAGGACTGGAACTAGATGGTTTGGACGCGGCGGGCAAGCCGGTGGTAGCCAAAGCGTTCGGCTACAATCTCGATCATGGCTATATCATGGAGTGCCTGGCGAACCATTACCGCTACACCGGCGACCGCGCCTGGCTAGATCGCGTCGCGCCGCAGCTCGTCGCCGCCTGCGATTTTGTCATTCGCGAGCGTTCCCAGACCGAGACACTCGCCTATGGGCAGCCATCCGATGCTTGGGGACTGTTGCCTGCTGGCCATCTGGAGGATAATCCCGAGTGGCGATATTGGTTCGCCATCAATGCTCACGCCTATTGTGGGCTTAAAGCCATTGCCGAGGTGCTGAGCGAGACAGGTCACTCCGAGGCGGATCGCCTGATGAGCGCGGCAGCAAGCTATCGCCAGGACATCCGCAAAGCTGCACAATGCGCGATGGAGAATACGCCTGTAGTACGCCTGCTGGATGGAAGCTCTGTACCGCACATTCCTACCCGCGCAGAATTGCGCGGGCGCGAATGGGGCTGGTTCCGCGAGGCGGCTTATGGCGCGCTGCACTTGCTTGAATGTGATGTTTTCGACCCTGATGAGCGAGAAATGACCTGGCTGCTTCAAGACCTGGATGATAACCTATTTCCCTCACGCGAATGGGGGCGACCTGTGGATATTGAGCGTTTTTGGTTCAGCCACGGCGGCATCACCATCCAACCTAACTTGATGGACCTGGCCATAGACTATTTAAGGCGCGAACAGGTCAAGCGCGGCTTGCGAGCATTGTTCAATAACCTAGGCGCATCGCTCTATCCCGATGTGCGCGCCTTTACCGAGCACCCTGTTATCGAGTTGGGGCATGGCGTAGGGCCGTTCTACAAGGCGCCCGATGAGAGCAAGTTTCTGCTTTGGCTGCGTGCGTTTTTGTTGCGCGAGGATGGCGACCGCCTCTGGTTGGCGCAAGGTGCGCCGCGATCATGGTACGCGCCCGGTTGTGTTTTCGGCATACAGAAAGCTGCCACCTTTTTCGGGCCGATGAGCTATCGAGTGTGCGCAAAAGAGGATACGATCACTGTCGAGATCGCAGCGCCGCAACGCCGACTTCCAGCAGAGATGCTGTTGCGCGTACGCCAACCCGACGGCGCGCCGATACGCCGAGTGACAATCAATGGTCAGCCCCACGATGCATTCAATGCTGCGAGTGAAATCGTGCGACTGTCCCCGCCGATAGGCAATCTCACCGTTCAGGCGTGGTACTAGATCGTAATTGGGTTGACGAACACGCGCTCACTCGCGATAATGGGGATAGTAACCCGATCCACACCGTTTATCCTGCGCTTGTGCGAGAAGGAGGAAGCTATGCCAGAGAAGCTTATTGGTGTGCTGACATCGGGCGGCGATTGCCCGGGCTTGAACGCGGCTATTCGAGCGGTGGGCAAAGCAGCCAACTCATTGGGGATCGGCGTGATCGGCTTTATGGACGGGTTTCGCGGGTTGGTGGAAAATCGCACCATTCGTCTGGAATACGAGCGTCTTTCGGGATTATTGACGTTGGGCGGTACGATCCTGGGGACCAGCCGCGACAAGCCCCATATGATGCCAGTGGGCGGCGCCGCTACGATGGATATGACGCCCATGGCCGTAGAGAACTATCATCGGCTTCATCTAGATGCTCTTGTTTGCCTTGGGGGCGGAGGAACAATCAAAAACGCCTATCGGCTTGCTAAAGAGGGGTTGAATATCGTCACTCTTCCCAAGACGATTGATAACGATGTAGCCGGCACCGATGTCACCTTTGGCTTTGATACAGCCATGACCATTGCAGCGGAGGCGATTGACCGGCTGCATACCACTGCCGATAGCCACCATCGTGTGATCGTGGTCGAGATCATGGGGCACAATGCTGGCTGGCTGGCTTTGGGCGCGGGTCTCGCCGGCGGCGCCGATGTGATTCTGATCCCTGAAATCCCTTATCGCATCGAGGATGTAGTCGAATCGCTCATTCGCCGTTATCGCCAGGGTAAGCGTTTCAGCATCATGGCGGTGGCCGAAGGGGCGCGCTCGATTGAAGAGGCCGAGGCTATGGCTGAAGAGGGCGCGAGCAGCTCGGACGCGGATGAGGATGCGGCTGGCCCCAGCGTGAGCGTGCGGCTGGCAGAACAGATCGCCGCCTTGGGCCATCTGGAAACCCGCGTGACAGCCCTAGGCCACTTGCAACGCGGCGGCACGCCCACCCCCGCCGACCGGCTATTGGCCACTCGCCTGGGCACTACCTGCGCCGATCTCATTGCCAACGACATCACTGGCGTGATGGTGGCCGCCAAGAAGGATCGCTGTGAACCGGTGGAACTGAAAAAGGTAGCGGGCAAGCTCAAGCTCGTGCCGCCCGATCATCCTTGGATTCGGAGCGCGCGTTTGGTGGGGACATGCGTTGGCGATGGCAAAAAAGCATAGACCTGTTCATACGGCGATCAAGTGGGGATGCTCCACAGTGCTTCCCCACTTGTTTCACAATGTGCCATAGAAAGGGAATACATCGCACTCCATCGTGGTATCAGCCCAGCAGGGTTTCTTCTTTCGCTTGGCCTCGCTCGGCGTCGGTCTTTTTGCTCCAATCCACGTTTTCTAACTCTTCGAGCGTGTGTGTCTTACGCCACTCGTCAAAATCAGCCTCGATAGCCTCAGTCCACTTGGTATCCATCTGGCTCGAATTGTAAATCCCTTCACGTAGGCGCGTATGAGAGAAAATCTCGCGTAGACGGGTGCGCTCAGAATGTTCGACTACCTCTTCCGCTAGATGCGGCGGGATGAATAGGACGCCTGTCATGGTCGCCAGGATCACATCGCCGGGCATACAAGTGGCGTCACCGATGCGGCAGGGCGTGTTCAGACCTACCAGGGTTACGTCGCGCAATGGAGTAGGATCTACGCCCTTGACGTAGGAAACAAAGTTCTCGATCTCGACGATCTGTTGAGCGTCGCGCACGCCGCCATAGATCACCTGTCCACGGCCTGTGCGTGTCGCAATGGCGGTAGAGAGATTCGCGCCCGAATAGGTCCCTTTGTAGATTTTGCCAAATAGGTCAATGACGATCACATCATCTTTGACCAGGGTTTCAATCACCCACGAGTTCATAGCGCCTATGCGCCCTTCTTGTTCGTGGCCGTATTGCATCAGCCCGTCGTGCAAGTCGGGGCGATGAGGTACAAAGACACCGGTGACGGCGCGGCCTACCAATACCTGGTTCGAAGGATTCAAGATCGTCCAATTGCCTTCGAACTGCCTCTCGTAGCCTTTTTGCCATAGAACAGACCAGGCTTCCTCGGTGCGTACCTTGGCCATGCGGCGCAGAATGTCATCCGAAACACGGGGCCGGCCATCGGGGAAACGCTCCCCGGTCCACAATGGCGTCAATTGAATGATGTCCTCGCGGCTGTTGAACTTCACGATTCGCAATCCCCCTGTGCGATATTCTGAACAACCCCATCGGGTCGCGCAGTCCATGATATTGACGACAAAGGGTTTCTATCACTGTGTGGGCCAGGTGTCAAATGCCGCTTTCGATGGGAACAAAACTGTGGCGTTTGCCGTCTTGGATGAGCGCGGGAACGCGCGCCCAATTCCGATGAAAGGATACTGTGATGCGTAAACAAACATTCTCTTGGCCGAGCCTTGCGATGGGTGGTTTGCTGATAGTCTTAATCGGCGCACTAGCCTTAACGCAAGGTTGGCTTCAACCGGTATCGGCCCAAAGCAAGGCTACACCTGTCCCCGCATCCGCAGCCAAAGTAGAGCCATCTGGGTCCGATGCAATTCTGCCGCGAACCATTACGGTTGTCGGCGAGGGGTCGGTCAAAATACAACCCGATATTGCTCGCGCGAATATTGGCGTAGAGACATTCGGCGCGACGGTCAAGGTTGCTACATCCCAGGCTGCTGCCACGATGGATGCCGTGCTGACCGCGCTCAAAAGCCAGGGGATCGCCGAAAAGGATATCCAAACCACCGGCTATAGCGTCTGGGTGGAGCGCAACAGCGGCTCGGATGGGAACACCAGCGACAAAGTCGTCTATCACGTGAACAACAATGTCAGCGTCACGATTCGAGATCTGGCCAAAGTTGGCGCAGTGCTCGATGCGGCCATTGAAGCGGGCGCGAATTCGATCTATGGCGTGAGCTTTAGCGTCGCTGAGCCGGAAAAGCTGGAGGCCGAGGCGCGCGGTAAGGCCATCGCCAACGCTCTGGCCAAGGCCAAGGAATTGGCTCAACTCAACGGCGTCGAGGTAGGAGCTGTGGTCAGCGTGAGCGAAGTGGTTGGCGCGGGCGGCGGCTCTTACGACAGCAATTTCATGCGTTTGTCCGCCGAGAAAGCGGCCTATAGCGGGGGCGGGGCCGGGTCAGTTAGCCCCGGCGAATTGGAACTGGCGCTCCGATTGCAAGTCGTCTATCAGATTCAATAAGCCAATTGGAACAAAGCACCCACCAACCAACGAGCCAGATATATCTGACTCGTTGGTCTTTTGGGGAAGCAAGCGCAAATTGGACAGAAAAGCCCAATGTGCGTATAATTGCTGGTTGCAATCACTGAGTTGTAAATGAGCTTTCGGGAGGAACTCCTTTGGCGAACACGAAATCTGCACTCAAGCAATGGCGTCAGAATGAAAAGCGCCGGGCGCGCAACCGCATGGTGCGTTCTCGGACGCACACTTTTGTGAAAAAGGCGGATGCCATCATTCTTGACGGCAACAAAGAGGAAGCGCTGGAAGCTGTCAAGCAGGCGATCAGTGAGTTGGATCGCGCGGCCAAGAAAGGCGTCATCCATGCGAACAACGCCGCGCGCCGCAAGTCGCGCCTGATGAAGCGTTTCAACGCGCTCTCATAGAGCGTCTCTCCCGTCCGCTCTGAGACATATTGGTATAGCTAATGGACATCGCTGCGCCACGCAGCGATGTCTTTTGCTGCTTTGGGACTGGACGCTAATCGGTTTGTGGCACGCGGTAGAGCCGCTCATCTCCTTGTGCGTAGATCGGCTCTAAGAACGAGGCATACCAATCCAGGCGGCTCTTGTCGAACGCATAATGCTCACTCTCATATGGCCCCACGTATAGATAGGCGGCGCGATACTGGTGCAATGTGGCTAACACCAGTTGAGCATTAGAGCTGGTGTAGATGGTCGCTACATCAGCAGTGCGCCGCATGACATCTTTGTTATCCCCCCGCCACTGCGTTTCGTGGCCCGGCCAACCCAGAATTGTGGGAACGCCTGTCCAGGCCGAGAGCCGGTTCGAGTCGGCCCGATACTCCTCACCCACGCCTTCTACCAACACTTCGCCAGGGCGCGCGTTAACCTCCAACCAGTGATAGACGCCGTAGGCGTCGGGCGCTTCGCTGCGCAGATAGGCTGCGCCATCCAATGTCGGCTTGGCGCGATAGCCGCTCGCTTTGGCGTGGGCCGCCGCGAACGGATAGTAGAGCGCCGCGACCAGGATTGTCCCGGCGCACAACACCATCGCCCGCGTCCACTTACCGCCGCGCCACAGCCGCCAGGCGGCCAACGCCGCTGCGATCCCCAGCAATACCCAGGCTTGGTAATATATCTTGAACATGGTGTTCATCCGCGCGTCGAACAAGTCGCGGAGATAAACGAACTCGGTAATATAAGTGAGGCCCAGGCCGATGAGCGCCAACCCTTGCGCCAAAATCAAAGTAACGTCCGCCCGATCATCCCGCGCGCCGATCAACGCGATCATGTTGACGGTCACTAAGGTCAGTAGGACGCTCAGCAACAAGAGCAGCCAAGGGCCATTGATGGCCAATACTCCCAAGCCCAACAGCAACCTGCCCCATCTGCCCCAAATCGCCAGTATCACCCACGGCGCCAGGGCGATAACGCCCCATATCACCCACACAGCGCGCCGGGTCGCCAGGCAGCGCCTCTCGCGGCGCAAGATGATAAATAGCCTTGTCGTATCGCCAACAATAGGCGTAAGCCACAGGCCAAGACATAGCACATAATGCTTGAGCGGAGTCTTGGCGTAGTATGCCAGTCCGATCCCACGCGCCTGCGATTTGAGCGTGATATAAAAGGGGAGGTAAAGCAAAATGCTGCCGATCACTAGCATAACAGCCCATGATGCGATCCTGGCCCATTGGGGTTTCATGTGGCCGTGCGCCCCTTGCCACGCGCCGAGACCCAACGCCAAGAGGCACACTCCGCCGAAAGTGGGCAAATCCCAGCTATTCACAAAGCCCAGAGCGCCGATGATCAGCGGCATAACCCATGCCGAAGCGTCGCGTTGCCACCGTTGGGCCAGACCGGTGCGCTCGCGATGATATAGCTCCACAGCCAGCGCCAACGTCAACGCCCCATAGGGCAATGCCATCACGTGGGGATGCAGGTCGCCGAGGATCAAGCTAAAACTGGGGAACTCGGTGATGACGGTGGGCGTCCGGCCCAAAAAGTTGTAATCGGCGATGACGCGGCTGGCGCGCCACCACCACCAATCGCCATCGGGTAGCCATCTCCCGCCCGATGCAGCTTCGGCGAGGCCAGGGATGCCGCACCATCGTACCAGCGCCTCGCCGACCCAGCCGCGCGCCCAAAGCAGCTCCAGGACGCTTTCCAAATTGCCCGCCAAGCCAATAGCTGCCGCACCGAGCAAGGCCCAGCCAGGGGCGGCGCGACGTGGAGCGACGCTCTCTTCGTGAGGGCTGAGCAGCGCAGCTAACACGCCGTACCAGCCGATCATCGCCAACGCCCAAGTGTGCGCCAATCCCAGATTGTAACCTATGCTCGATGGCAACGCCGTCAAGCGAGTCAGCAATGCTACGGTGAGGTAGCCGAAATAGTAATAGCTGATAGATTCACCTGCCATCCAGGGGTCGTTGGGCGGCAACCGCGGGCTGCGAAGGATGCCGTTGAGAAAGGCAAAATCCATCGGCTCTTCGGTGTGGTTGATGGCGGGATCGTGCGCTTTGTGGGCGGCATAGAGGAACAGCGCCGCAGCAAAAAGGATTTCGACTGTGAGAATGTGTCGCCATTCACGGCGCATGCAAGCGCTTAGGTCGGCGCGCTGTCGCCGCCAGACTGCGCCGCTCGCCAGAACCAGCAGCGCCGCCAATCCCCACGCAAATGCGGTCGCGTTGGGGGTCAATCCTGTTATGCCGAGCAGCCAATAGAGATAGGAATAGAGCAATAACCCCAAACAGCGAGCGCAAGCATAACCCCGATCGGGTAGGTGGCGGAAAATGGCTGCGGCCAGTGGCCAGGCCAGCCAGCCCATCGCCGAAAGAACCAACCACCAGAGAAGCACTGCGCCCACGGCGCTCCTTTGCCGCACATCGAATACAGACTATTCTAGCCCGCCCGTGTGCGCCTGGCAAAGAAAACGGGCGAGGGAGTATCCCTCGCCCGCAAGGAAACGACTAGGCTTATCGCTTGACGCGGAAAGCCTTCATGCCGGGGAAGTAAGCCTGGTCGCCCAGTTGCTCTTCGATGCGCAGCAACTGGTTGTACTTGGCCACACGGTCGCTGCGGCAGGGCGCGCCGGTCTTGATCTGGCCGGTGTTGAGGCCCACCACGATGTCGGCGATGGTGCTATCCTCGGTTTCGCCGGAGCGGTGCGAGACGATGCTGGCCCAACCGGCGCGATGCGCCATCTCGACGGCGTCAATCGCCTCGGTGAGCGAGCCGATCTGGTTCACTTTGCAGAGCAGGGCGGTGGCCGCTTTCACTTCGATGGCCTTTTGTACACGCTCGACGTTGGTCACTAGTAGATCATCGCCCACAAGTTGCACCTTGTCGCCCACGGCCTTGACCAGCTTGATCCAACCGTCCCAGTCGTCTTCGGCCATGCCGTCTTCAATTGAGATGATGGGGTATTTGGCTACCCAGTCGGCATAGAAGGCGACCATCTCGTCGCTGGAGAGCACACGGTTTTCGCGCTTCA
The DNA here is from genome assembly GCA_964649365.1 of uncultured Anaerolineales bacterium. Classification (GTDB taxonomy): domain Bacteria; phylum Chloroflexota; class Anaerolineae; order UBA1429; family UBA1429; genus CAZYPJ01. The sequence goes on from CAZYPJ010000032.1 coordinate 18,716, forward strand.
AGTGATATTTGCCGCCCTCATAGATCTCGCTGGAAGCGGGGTCGAGCGCAATCCACACATCCACACCCGGCTTGTAACCGGCTTTTTCGATGGCTTCGAGGATCACTTCGATGGCTGCGGCGTTGGTGTTCAGCGAGGGAGCAAAGCCGCCTTCGTCGCCCACATTGGTGTTGTGACCTTTGCTATCGAGCACTTTTTTCAGGTTCTGATAGATCTCGGCGCCCCAGCGCAGGCATTCGGCAAAGTTGGGAGCGCCGGCAGGCATGACCATGAACTCTTGCAGGTCGGTGCTGTTGGCCGCGTGTTTGCCGCCGTTGAGGATGTTCATCATCGGCACGGGCAGGGTGTGAGCATTGACGCCGCCCAAATAGCGATACAATGGCAGCCCCAGCGCATCGGCGGCGGCTTTGGCCGTGGCCATCGAGACGCCCAAAATGGCGTTCGCGCCCAGATTGCCCTTATTGGGCGTGCCATCCAACTCGATCATGAGCCGATCCACTGCGATCTGATCCAGCGCATCCATGCCAATCAGTTGGGGAGCGATCGTTTCGTTGACGGCCTGCACGGCTTTGAGCACGCCTTTTTTGCCATAGCGTTTCGGGTCGCCATCGCGCAGTTCGAGGACTTCATGCACGCCGGTCGAAGCTCCCGAAGGCACGGCGGCGGTTCCCCTGCCGCCCGAAGCTAGGAGGACATCCACTTCTACCGTCGGGTTGCCGCGGGAATCGAGAATCTCTCGGCCATGAACTTCGCTAATCAGGGTCATCGGTCAGGCTCCTTTCAGCTACTGATGCGTATTTCCTGGTTTGGCTCGAAAACATTCATCGCGATTCATTACAAAGCCTCTCGGTCTGCGAGAGGCTTTGTAAGGCGTCTCGACTCCGTAATGCGAGTGTGCGGATATCGCGACGTTACGATCTAGATTGTGGTTCGCACGCGCGCAATATTACTTGAGAATCAGGCGCATGTCAACTGCCACGGCCCCTTTGCCCTTTTCGCGCACCAGCATGGGGTTGATGTCCAACTCGGCGATCTCGGGGAAATCGGTCACCAACTGCGAGATGCGCAGCATCGTATCGGTGACGGCTTCCATATCTGACGGGGCTTGGCCGCGCACGCCCGTCAGCAGTTTATACGAGCGGATGGCTTCGATGGCCTGCTGGGCTTGAAGTCGCGACATGGGCGCCACGCGGAAGGTGACATCTTTCAGCACTTCGACATAGATGCCGCCCAAGCCGAACATCACCAACGCGCCGAACTGCGGGTCGCGATTCATACCGATAATGATTTCGCGGGCGTTGGTGACCATCTCTTGGATTTGGCAGCCCCAAATGGTCGCGTTGGGCTTGTGCGATTTGGCGCGCTCGATGAGCGTAGGGAAAGCCTTGCGCACTTCGTCATCGTTCTTGACGCCTACGATGATGCCGCCTACGTCCGATTTGTGCAAAATATCAGGCGAGGCGATCTTCATCACTACCGGATAGCCGATCTCGCGGCAATAGGTCACCGCTTCATCCGGCGTGGCCGCTACGGTGGATTTGGGGACGGTGATGCCATAGGCTTTTAGAATGGTCTGCGCCTCGGTGTCGCCGATGGTGTTGCGGCCATCCTTGCGCACGTCGGCAAAGAGCTTGGCTACGGCAGCCTTGTCCACGTCGAATGTCTCGATCTTGACTTCGGGCTGTTGCTTCCATGTCCAATACTTGAGCATAGCGCCAAACGAGGCCACAGCGCGCTCAGGGAAGGGGTAGTTGGGCACGCGATTGCTCGACAGCACCTCAATGCCTTTGGATGCTTCCTTCTTGCCCATCCAGCAACCCATCACCGGCTTGGTGGAGGTCTTGCTCAGGTCAACCAACGCCTGCGCAGTAGCTTCGATCTCGGTCATGGTCTGCGGCGTCACGATGACCATCACGCCGTCCACACCCGGGTCGCCCAGCGCTACTTCAATAGCCTTGGCGTAGCGGTCGGCGTGCGCATCGCCCAGCACGTCAATGGGGTTATGGATATTGGCCGCGGGTGGCAGGGCTTCTTTCAGCGCCGCCTCGGTTTCGGGCTGCAATTGGGCCAACACTAGGCCATAGCGCTCCAAGGCGTCGGTAGCCATCACGCCAGGGCCGCCCGCATTGGTGACGATGGCGATGCGATTGCCCTTGAGCAATGGCTGATAGGCGAACACAGTCGAGTAATCAAACAATTCTTGCACCGATTCGGCGCGCAATACGCCGGCTTGCGCAAAAGCGGCGTCATAGGCGGCGTCGGAGCC
>CAZYPJ010000032.1:21028-23034 GCA_964649365.1 uncultured Anaerolineales bacterium
GGCTGCCTGTATGCGAGGAGACCGCTTTGGAGCCGGAGGCCGTGCGACCCGATTTGACGGCGATGATGGGCTTTTTGCGAGCGACTTGACGCGCCGTGCGGATAAACTCGCCGCCGTCGCGAATGCCCTCGATATAGGCAATGATGACGTTGGTTTTGGGGTCGTCGGCCCAGTCTTGCAGCAAGGCCACTTCGTCAATATCAGCCTTGTTGCCCAGGCTCACAAAGTGCGAAAAGCCGATATGCTCAGCCAGGGCGTGGTCGAGGATGGCGGTGCACAACGCGCCCGACTGCGACATGAACGCGATGGATCCGGCTTGTGGCGTGCCTGCTGCAAAGGACGCATTGAGGGGCGCGCCTGTATCAATTAGGCCCAGACAATTGGGGCCGATAATACGCATGTGGTATTTGCTGGCGATGGCGAGCAGATCCTGCTCCATCTTGACGCCTTCGCCGCCCGCCTCGCGAAAGCCGGCGGTGATGACAATCGCGCCTTTGGCGCCTTTTTTACCAGATTCTTCGAGCACGCCAGCGACGAACTTGTTGGGGACAACGATTACAACGAGGTCAATGGCTTCGGGCACATCGAGGACAGAGGAGTAGCATTTCAGGCCCAAGATTTCGGCGGCTTTAGGGTTGATCGGGTATAACCCGCCCTTATAACCACTCTCGATCAGGTTGGCTAACACCTGGTTGCCAAGCTTACCACGGTCGGCTGAGGCGCCGATTACGGCCACACCCTGCGGATTAAAGAACATATCTAGCATTGCGATCTCCTTCGATTGCGGTATATCGTCGGCTATCATACAACCAACTAGACCAAAAGGCAAATCGTATTCGTGCAAGATTTCGCAAAGTCGCGCTTGACGTACAGCGTATTACCCGATACTATGTAAATACAAGCATCAGCCCGACATCAGGACAGAGCGTCGCAGCAGGGGATTTGATCCTTCCTTTTTTCATCTAGGCGAAGGAGGCACCATGAGCGCGACCGCATATCCACAGACGGTTTTTATCTTGGGCACAGCGCGCGACATCGGCAAAACTGTGACCTCGATCGGGATTATCGCCAAATTGCTCTCGCCCGAACACGGTTTTACGCCCGGCGACATTGGCTATATGAAGCCGGTGGGTCAGCAAACCCTAACGGTGCTAAATGGCGAAGGTGTACCTATTCAGGCCGATAAAGATGCGGTGTTGCTCACTTCCTTGATGAGCATAGACTGCCACGGCTATGAAAAAGTTAGCCCTGTCGTTTGGGCGGGCGGCGTCACTGCCGATTTCATAGACCAAGCGGCCAAGGGCGATCCGCTTCAAGGGCGAGAGGAATTCTTACAAAGGATTCGCGACGCCTATCAGCACGTGGCGTTGGGCAAGCGCGTGGTCATCGTCGAAGGCACGGGGCAGCCGGGCGTTGGCTCGGTGGCGGGCATCTCGAACGCCGATGTGATCAATGCATTACGCGAGATGGGCGTACCTGTTTTTGTGGTGATGGTTACAGAGGGGGGCATTGGCAGTACGATTGACGAGATTTTTCCATATCTCATGGCGATGGATCACATGGGCACGCGCGTTGATGGGTTGATTATCAACTCTGTGTTGGTCTCCAAAATAGACAAGATTCACCACTATCTGCATTCCTACTACACCAAAACATTCTCTGCGCTCTATGGTAGCCGATTGACGGCTCAATCCGTACCACCGATTCTGGGATATGTGCCGTTGATCCACGAGCTCAAGCTGCCCAGTATGCGTCTCATTGCCGAGCATTTCGCGCACGAAAAAGACAGCGCTTTAGAAGTGGTTGCGCCGGAGGATTTCGATAACGGCTCCTGCGGATTGGTGTACAACCTCAAAGTGATTAGCTTGGAGTTTGGCTACGAGTCGTTCGTTGAGCCGGGCGATGCGGTGATCGTGGGCGTGAACGCCAATGATGTTATTCTGGCTTTGCTCTTGCTGCATGAGCGTCTTGTGCGCAAGCATGGCCGGGGCTTGGCGGGGTTAATC
>CAZYPJ010000033.1:0-15637 GCA_964649365.1 uncultured Anaerolineales bacterium
CTTGGCCGCCCCTTTGGCGTCGTGGACGGCCGTCCCCTTGGCCGCCTCGGCCCCATAGCCCTCGGTGGCCATTGCCCCCTTGCCTTTTTCGTCAGTGAAATTCTCGGCGCTGATCGAGCGCGATTTGGCGCTCGACAAGCGCGAAAGCACGCCCAGGTGCATTCCTAAACCGTTGAACCCTGTCATTGCGTATCCTCCCAATGAGCATAACTTAGCCACAGATTCCCAGCCCTGCCCCCTCTGCGGCTTCGATTACTGGCAGGCGCGTTCGATCTCGCGGATCGCCTGTTCGGCTTCATGGCGCGAGGCAAAGCGCGGCAACACCAACATCAAGCCGTCCGGCCCGAGCGACCTGGTAATGACGAGCGCCTCGTCCACCGTGTTACAAGTCACGTACAGCGCCAGCCCCCGGTCGCGAATGGCGCGAAAGGCGTCAAGCCACAACGCGGGCGAGCCAGCCGGCGGCTCGGGATTCCACTGGATGCCGTTGAGCTTGGGCAAGGTACACAACAGATCGAGAAAGCGCATCTGGCAGACGCCGTCCAGGTGATAAAGAGAATAATCCATATAGTCCGTCACGCGGCGCAGATCGGGCAAGGCAAAACGCTCGAACATCGCTGGCGAGAGCATTACCGCAAAGTCGCATTGCACCGCCTCGGCCTTGCTCTCGGCCATGCACAACAGCCAGGAACTGGTATCAGGGTAGCCCCACGCAGCAAGCATCCGATAAAAATCGTCATAGCCATCGAGGTAGAGCGTGGTAAGATTGTCGCTAACGCGGCGCACATCGTCGGGGCGCTCGATACAATCCAGGCACAATTGCGGCGGCGTGCGAAACGATGACATAGTGGTCAGGGCGTCGAGCATGATGGGCGCGCTGATATAGCCCCGCGACTCGACTGTCTGGGCCACGCCCTCGTAGCAGCGTTTCATCGCCTGGGTCATCGGCGCAGCAGGGTCAAAGGCAAAGGGTGGGCGCTCGTACAAGTCGGGCATCCGTTTGATCCAGCCCGACTCGCTGTGGTATTCATAGTCGCCGCCAGCCCACATGGCCAGCGTGGTGATGAGCGCGCCCCAGCGCACCACGGCGCCGGGCATAGCCTCGGCCAGGAATTCGGCGCTGGCCAAGAACTGCTCGGCGCGCCAGGCGTGCCAGGCCGGCGTGAGATCGTTCTCCTTGCTAGGTTCAGGCGCGCGGCTGCCTCCAGGCCAGGCGTGAAAGGGTGTCTCGACGAATCCGGGTCGGTCGGCGACGGCATAGAGCGCCGGCCGGCCCAGGCTACGCCCAGACCAAAAGGCGCGCAGGCGCTCGCGGGCTTCGGCTTCATTCTCCTTGAGAGCAAATGGCATAATTCGCCTTTCGCAACAAACATCTCACTTGCGTCCGACTTGCCCTAACGGGCAAAAGGATATATCATCTGAGAGCACTGTGTCAAGAGAGCGGCATCGCTTGCTCTCGCGCAGGGCCGTTCGCATCCGATCACTTGATGATGAGGAGGGAATGCCTCGTTCCAAATGCAGTCAGGTCGTCTTTTGCCTTGTGTCATCGCTCGATAGCCACCAGTGGCGCGCTAGGTATCCGTCGTAGCATATCAAAACAAAGGAGTTGCCGACATGACCGATAGCCCCTCTGCGCTTGTCGCCCGACGGTACGACGAACTGTCTTCTCACTTCGCGTATTGGGAAAAGACCAAGGACCTGATTGATCAGCTCATTGATCTGATGCTCAACTATCGTCAGAGCGGCCACCCGGGCGGGTCGCGCTCCAAGGTACACGCTCTGCTCGTCACATTGTTGAGCGGTGAGATGCGCTGGGACATTCGCCACCCCGAGAAACGCTTCGGCGACCGCTTTGTGCTCGGCGCCGGGCATACGATCCCACTGATCTACGCCACGCTGGCGGTGTTTAACGAAGCGATGCGCTGCAAGTACGAGCAAACCGGCGACAAGCGCTATCAGATTCCCGGCCCCGCTGAACGTATCCTCTATTGGCCCGACTTGATGAACTTTCGCCGTCGCGGCGGCCTTTCGGGCCACGCCGAGATGGAAGGCAAAACCCTTTTTCTGAAATTCAACACCGGCCCTTCGGGCCACGGCAGCCCTGCCGCCGCCGGCGAAGCGTTGGCGCTCAAACGCGCCGGGGCGCAGGGCGTCAAGGTATTTATCTTTGAGGGCGAGGGCGGCTTGACGCCCGGCGCCACCCACGAGACGGCCAACTCGGCTTGGGGCCTAGCGCTCGATAACCTCTATTACATGGTAGATTGGAACGATTTCGGTATTGATGACCACCCTGTTTCTAGCGCGGTCTATGGCACGCCTTATGATTGGTTCGCCTCACACGGCTGGCGTGTGTTCGGCGCCGAGCAGGGCAGCGAGTGGACTTGCCTCACCAAAGCGTTCCTCTCCATGCAGATCGAAAGCAACCCCGACCGCGTCCCCAGCGTGATGTGGTTCAAAACGCGCAAGGGCCGTGATTATCTCAAATATGACAACGACTCGCACGGCGCGCCCCACGCCTTGGATTGCGAGCTATTCTGGCAAACCAAAAAACCCTTTGCCGAAAAATATGGCGTCACATTCACCAACTGCGATAACGCCGCCCCCAAAGATCCGGCGGCGCTCCAGGCCGAGTTCGAGGCCAACCTCAGGGCCGTCATCGAGGTGCTGCATCGCGACCAAGCATTGATAGATTACCTGGCCGACCGTCTGGTCGCCCTGGGCGACAGCGTGCCCAACGAGATCCCCGGCTATCGCCTGGGTAAAAAGGGGAACCCCTATCAAGACCCGCGCCTGTACGATTACCAGAATTATCCGGCGGATTTGTTCGCCAAGCCTGGTTCATCGGTGGCTAACCGCTCGGCGTTGGCCAAGTGGGGCGCGTGGGTGAACGCCTTTGGCAAACAGGAATACGACCGCCCGCTGTTCATCGCTTGTTCCGCCGACCTGGCTGGTTCGACGCAGATCAACGGTTTCGCCGCCAAATACGGCGATTTCCCCGGTTATGGCTGGTACGAGCGGTTCGGCAGCCCCGAGGGGACGCTGTTGCCGCAAGAGATCACCGAGTTCGCCAACGCCGGCATCTTGGTGGGAATGGCCTCGGTGAACCTTTCCACCGACCCCGAAAACGAGTTCGATGGCTTCTGGGGGGCCTGTTCCACGTATGGATCATTCTCTTATCTGAAATACGGCCTGATGCGCCTGTACAGCCAGCTCTCACAAGATTGCCAGTGGAAGACGGGCAAAGTGTTATGGGTAGCCGGTCATTCCGGCCCCGAAACCGCCGATGATAGCCGCACGCACTTTGGTATCTTTGCGCCGGGCGTCACCTCGCTGTTTCCTGATGGCGCGGTAATCAACCTGCATCCCTGGGAATATAACGAAGTGCCGGTGCTACTGGGCGCGGCGCTGCAACAGCCCGCCCCTATCGTCGCGCTGCACCTCACGCGTCCGCCGATCACCATCCCCGACCGCCAGGCGCTAGGTATGCCGTCGCACTTTGAGGCCGCCAAAGGCGCCTACATCTCACGCGACTAGCGTCCGGCCCAGCCGCGCGGCGGCGCCATTATCGTGCAGGGTACCAGCGCCATGGCTAGCGTCGTAAACCTGCTGCCTGAGCTGGATCAGCGCGGCCTGAACGTCAAGATCGTCTGCGCTACCAGCCCCGAGCTGTTTGCCGCGCAGCCCAAAGCCTACCGCATGAGCGTGCTCACCCCCGGCGACCGCGCCGATTCGACGGTGATTACCACCCAGGCCCGGCGGCTGATGCACGATTGGATTTTCAATGACGTGGCTGAGGAATACGCCCTCTCGGCGGATTGGGATAACCGCTGGCGCACAGGGGGCCGCCTCGATGAGTTGCTCGATGAGGCGCACCTCTCGCCCAAATGGGTACTAGAGGGGATTGAGCGATTCGCGCGCGAGCGCGCCGCCCGCCTGGCCCGCCTCCAGGCCGCGCTCGACCAAGCCTCAGGCTAGACCCCGAACCCAAGGCGGAACGGAACGAGTGGAGCGAGGGGCGCAAGCCCCTCGTTTCATATATTGCTACGGAGGATGGAAATCGTATGAAGATCGTTGTGTTGGATGGTTACACCCTGAACCCGGGCGACCTCTCATGGAAGGAGCTGGAGGCGCTGGGGGAATGCGTCGTCTATGACCGCACGGCCAATGGCGACGCCGTACAACGGGCGCAAGATGCCGACGTCGTATTTACCAACAAAACCGTGCTGCGACGCGAGGCGTTGGCCCAGTTGCCCAAATTGCGCTACATTGGCGTCTTGGCCACGGGCTATGACGTGGTGGATGTCAAAGCCGCCCGCGAGTTCGGAGTCACGGTCGCCAACATCCCCACCTACGGCACAACCTCGGTGGCGCAGATGGTGTTCGCCCACCTGTTGAACCTGACGCAGCACGTAGCCCACCACGCTCGCACTGTGCGCGAAGGTCGCTGGACCGCCAGCCCCGATTGGTGCTATTGGGATTACCCCTTGATCGAGCTGGCTGGACTAACGATGGGCGTGGTCGGTTTCGGACGCATCGGCCAGAACTCGGCCACGGTAGCCCAGGCGTTTGGGATGCAAGTCATCGCTTACGATGCTTATGTCAAACAGTCGCCGATCCCCAATGTGCAGATGGTGGATCTCGACGCGATTTTTCACAACAGCGACGTCATCACGCTGCACTGCCCGCTCACGCCTGAGACCACCGGCCTGGTCAACGCGGCGCGCCTGGCGCAGATGAAGCCAACGGCGTTCATCATCAACACCAGTCGCGGCCCGGTGGTGAACAACCACGATCTGGCCGATGCGCTCAACCGAGGCGTCATTGCCGGCGCGGGCCTGGACGTGCTCGAAGTCGAGCCGCCCACCGCCGATAATCCCCTACTCACGGCCAAGAACTGTTACATCACGCCGCATATCTCGTGGGCCACGCGCTCGGCGCGCGCGCGCCTGATGGAGATCGCCGTAGAGAGCCTGCGCGCGTTCCTCGCTGGCCAAGCGGTGAACGTGGTAAATTGAACCTAGTAGGGGCGTTGGGGCGGGCCAATGCGACGCTCATCCGACGCTTGCGCTCGGTCCAATGCCCCTACACGATATCCCCACCTCTTACTTCCCCGCACAACTCTTGACAGGTTATGATATAATAGAAACGAGATAAAAGGCCGCGCTTAACTCTTGGGGAGGTGAACGATGTCACCCGATCCAGCGTCGCAGGCCGACAGGAACGAACGCCGTAAAAAGGCGCGCAAGGCGTTCGTAGCGTTCCTCAAGCGCGTCAAAAAAGCTTGTCGTCTGATTCAAAGCGCCGACGAGTGGGCCGAGTTCATCAAACCCCTGCGCGATGCGCTCATCAATTACGGCGACGCGCTTTCCCCCAACACGCTGCAACGGTTGCAGCGGGCGCTGCAATTCACCGATGCGACGCGCAGCGGCGTGAGCAAAGCGTGCGATGTGCTCGAGTTCGAGCTGGAACACGCCATTGATGCGCTCCCGGCGGCTGGCGCCGGCGGGCTGGCGGCGCTAGGGATTGCGGTAGCTATTGTGGCGGGCGTGGGCATTACCGTGGCGGCCTTGAACGCCAACGCCGTGAATGTGGGGGTGTTCAATGATGGCTGCGCCCCACTGTTGCTCAACGCCGAGGCTGTGCCGGGGTTGGGCTGGGTGTTGAACACGCTGGGAGTTGACCTGCCCGATGCTCCGATTCCCACCGGCGGGCGCGCCAGTCTTTCGCTGCCGCCCATTACCATCGAGTTGGACGGGACGGCGCCCGGTAGTATCTCGCTGATCGTGCTGGGGCAAGCGTTGCGCATTGGCCTGGGGCAGGTGGACGAATTATGGCTCGACGGCGAGCCGCTCACGGGCCGGCGCTCGCGCATTGACTTGGGCGAGCGCGAGCAACACGAGCTGACAGCGATCTGCCGATAGAAAACTAACTTGACATCCGCTCCTAGCTCACGTATAATCGCCACACAATCATTAATGTTGTTCTCTAACAGTTGATAGTTGAATGGGGTCAGGTTGTGCAATGGCCGCACAGCCGAGGGAGGCGTTCTATGTCCCTTTTTATGATCCATCATCCTTGGCCGGGCGACACCATGGCGCGCGAAGAGATGCTCGATCTCGTCGCGGCGAATTATGACGCCTGGTACGCGCAACGTATTTTTTGGCGCTCCTATCTGGGCACGCCGAGCAACGGCGAGGGGTGGTGCTTGATGCAGGCCCCGAGCCGAGAGGCGCTGGTGCGCATGTTCCACGAAAATCGCATCCCCTACCTTTCCATCACCGAGGTATGGCAGATCAGCGAGCAAGATCTAAACCTGGCCGCGGCGGCAGGAGCGAGCGGAGCCGGAGCGTCGCGCATCTTTTGATCGGCGCAATGCACGCTGTGCTCCGAGGGCGAAGCCCTCGCCTCAACTATTGACTGTAACGCGCTACATGGCGAATGCTTCGCCTTTGTCATCATGCTGATTGACATCCACGTTCACACCAACCGCTATTCTGCGTGTGGGCGCGCGACGCCCGAAGAGATGGTCGCGCGCGCTTGCGCTATCGGCCTCGGTGGGTTAGTTATCACCGAGCACCACATCCGGTGGGGCGCAGCAGAGCTGGCTGCGCTGCAAGCGCAGTTCCCTGCGATCAAACTGTTCAGCGGCATCGAGGTTAGCTCGCCCGAGCTGGACGATTATCTCATCTATGGCGTCTCGGACCCCGATGTATGGGCGCCGCCCATTGATCCAGCGCGGCTGATCCCCCGCGTGCGCGCCGCCGGCGGCGTGGTGATCTTGGCGCACCCCTATCGCTACCGCCCCGAAGCGCCCGCCGAGTTGGATCGCTATCCCGTGGACGGCGTCGAAGTGATGAGCAACAACATCCTCAACCACGCTCATATTCCGGCGCGCGCCCTGGCGGCCCGACTGGGCGCGTTCGCCACCGCCGCCTCCGACGCGCACCGCGTCGAGACGCTGGGGTTGTACGCTCTACGCTTCCGGCGGCGCATCGCCGACGAGCGCGACCTCGTCGCCGCGCTGCGCGCCCGCGCCTTTGACCTCTACGCCGACCGCGAGCGCCTAGCGCTGGAAAACACCGGCATCGCGGCGCAACAGCAAGAGATCGAACGCCTCATCGCCTTGGGCTATGACGACCGACAGATCACCAACCAGGTCGCGGGCGTGAATACCACGATCGTGCACAGCTTGCGTCTGGGCCTGGACGTGTCACGCCCTATGTAAGGAGGCCTCATGAACGACCGTGAGCGTATCCTCACGCTGCTCCAAGGCGGCGTCCCCGACCGTGTGCCCTGGTTCGGCGACCTGGATTATTGGGCAGGCGCGATGGAGGCGCGCGGTCAAGTCCCCACTGGTTGGCGAGCTTCCCCTGACTATTTCCGCTTTCACCGTGAGCTGGGTATTGGGTTTTATCTGCAAGGGTATTTTGCCTTTGAGCCAGTGGTCGAGGGTGATGTAACCATCACCGAGCGGCGCGATGGCAATACGCGCATGATCATTGTGCAGACGCCGCTGGGCGTGTTGCACGATGAGTGGCGCTATCTGCCCGAATCATGCGCCTGGGCGCCGTCGCGCCACATGGTCAACACCGTGGCCGACCTGCCCATTTTGCGCTATTGGTGGGAACGGACCACCTATCGCCCCGCCGAGGCCGAAGCGATCCGTCGGCGGCCCTTGATCGGCGACCTGGGCGTGGTGTTGTGTTATCTGCCGCGCAGCCCGTTCATGCAGCTGAACGTCGAGCTGGCGGGCATCGCCAACATCGTCAATTTGTGGATGGAAGCGCCCGACGAGTTTGAGGAGACGCTGGAAGTGATGGCGGCGACCTCGGATCGCGCGGCGGAGCTGGCCACAGCCGTACCCGCCGATTGCCTAATGATCCCCGAAAACCTCTCCTCCGAAGTAGTGGGCCGCCACTTCTATGACAGCTACGTGGCCCCCTGGGAACGCAAGTGGCTGGAACGCATCCACGCGGCGGGCAAGACCTCGTTCATCCATATGGATGGCACCCTGCGCGGACTGATCGCCCGCGTGGCGCAAACCGGCTTTCAAGTGATCGAGGCTGTCACGCCGCAGCCGGTGGGCGACGTGACGCTGCGCGAGGCGCGCGATCTGGCCGGGCCGGGACCGATCCTCTGGGGCGGGCTGCCGGGCATCTATTTCACCCCCCTGGTAAGCGACGCCGAGTTCGAGCGCCACACCCGCGAGGTGTTGGAAGTGATGGTCGCCGACCGCCGCATGGTGTTGGGTGTGGCCGACCAGGTGCCGCCCGACGGCACACGCGAGCGCATGGCGCGCGTGGTGGAACTGGTCGAGCGCTACGGGCGCTACTCGTGACGGGTCGCATGGACGCTCGCACTCTGCGCGGCTGGCGCACGCGCATTTTCTTCATCTGCTGGTTGACCTACGCTGGCTATTATCTGGGGCGCGTCAACCTGGCGGTGGCGTTGCCCTCTATCCAGGCCGATCTGCATTGGAGCAAAGCCGCCGCCGGCTTGATCGGCAGCGCGTTCTATTGGGTGTACGCGCTGGGCCAGCTCATTAACGGTCGCCTGGGCGACCGACTCTCGGCGCGGCGATTGGTAGCGATGGGGCTGGTCGCGTCGGCGTTGCTGAATCTGGCTTTCGGCGCGTCGAGCGCGTTGCCGTTAATGGCGCTAATCTGGGCGGCCAACGGCCTGGCGCAATCCACGGGCTGGGGGCCGATGATGAAGACGCTGGCCCACTGGTTCGAGCCGCGCCAGCGGGGCCGGTTGACGGCGTTGTTCATGCCCTGCTATGTAGTGGGCCATGCCGCCTCGTGGGCCTTGGGCGGGTGGCTTTGCGCCAGCCGAGGTTGGCGCTATGCCTTTATTGTTCCCGGCGGCCTGCTGTTGGTGTTGGCGACAGCCTGGTTCCTCCTCAGCCGCGACGGGCCGGACGACGCGACCTCGCCCCAGCCAACGCCGCCTAGCGCGCGCCCCTCGTTGCGCCAGGCGCTGGCCGATTACTATGCGGCGCTGCGTCATCCCCAACTGAGCTGGGCAGTAGGGGCCAGCTTTCTTTCGGGGATGATCAAAGACGGCCTTACGCTCTGGGCGCCCACCTATCTGGTGGAACAGATAGGGTTCGATCTATCCGCCGCCGGATTGGCCAGCGCAGCTGTGCCGCTGGCCGGGGCCGTAGGCGCGGTGGGCGCGGGCTGGGCTACGCATCGGCTCGAAACCCGACGCGGCGCGGGTGGGTCGCGCGAAGCGCAAGTAGTGGCAGGGCTGGCGATATGGCTGGGGCTGGTGGCGCTTGCGCTATCGCTGAGCGTGTCGTTCGCGCCTTGGTTGGCGCTGCTGCTGTTGGGGGCCATCGCTTTGGGCAGCCACGGCATGAACTCGTTAATGATGATGTCGTTGCCGCTCAGCCTGGGGCCGCAAGGCAAAGTCTCGTCGGCGGCGGGGCTGCTCGATTTCGCTTCGTATGCCGGCGGCGGCGTAAGCGCCGTGTTGATGGGGTTGCTGCAAGAGCAGTTGGGCTGGGGCGCGGTGTTCGGCGCCTGGGCCAGCGTGGCGGGGTTGATCCTGGTCATCGCTTGGGCGCGGCGACGATAGCTGCGCGCCACGCCCAAGCTGGTTGCTCTATTCCACGGTGACCGTCGCCTCGGCCAACACCACCGGCCCGGCAGTGGCCGCGGAGGCCTGACTGTGATGATCCTCCATCGTGCGCAGCGCTGGGATCGTCAACATAGAAGCGCCCAGCATCAGCGTCACAATGCCGCCCACCACGTACCAGATGGGCACGCCCAGAGCATCGGCCAGAGGTCCCGCCGCGATCATGCCCAGCGGCGATGCTGCGCTCGACGCACTGCCGATCAGGGTGAACACGCGCCCCTGCATGTTCGGTTCCACCGTGCTCTGCAAGATGGCGAACAAGGGGCCGTTGGGCAGCGGGTTCATGCACCCCACCAGGAACATGCCTCCCAACGCTACGGAAAACTCGGAAGATGGCGTCAACCCCACAACAAGCGTGCCCAACCCCATACCCACCAGTCCCAGAGTCGAGGTGTTCACCCGCCGCTTAAAGCCGCCCCAGGCGCTGAGCGTCAGCCCACCCAGCAAGACGCCGATCCCAAAAGCCGAGTTCAGCCAGCCCAGTTGCAGGGCGTCGCCGCCGAAATGCTTGGTCACCAACAGCGGCATGAGCGCGAAAGCCGGGTTCAGCACTAGGTTAATCAGCGCAGCGATAACCATCACGATCATCAAGCCCGTCCAACCGCACACATAGCGCAGCCCATCGGCCATATCGCGCCATAGCGTGGGCTTGGCCTCCGTCGCGGCGACCGGTTGCGCCTCCGGCTGGGGAATGTGCACCAGGTTGATCAGAATGGGTGTGATGGCCAGGATGGCTGTGACCACATCAATCCCCAAAATGCCGTATAAAGGCAAGATTCCGAGCAACACAGCGCCCAGCGGCGGCGTAATGATATTGGTAACGCCTTGCAGGGTCTGGTTCATGCCCGCTACGCGCGCGAGCTGCTCCTTGGGCACCATCAGCGAGGTCGAGGCTTGCATCGCGGGCCAGTGGAAACTCCCCGCGCACGAGCGCACAAACAGGACTGCATAGATGTGCCAGGGCTGCATCCAGCCGGCGTTGTGGATCAGCGCCAGAATGAGCGTGGCCAAGGCCACCAGGCCATCCGCCGCCATCAACACTGTGCGCCGATTCCAGCGATCCACGCAAGCCCCCGCAATGGGGCCGAGGAAAATGCCTGGCAACATGCCGATGGTCGCAGCCGTGGCGAGCACCGTGGCCGAGCCGGTGGTCTCGGTCAGCCACCAGATCAGCGCAAAGTGTACCAGCGAGCTGCCGACCCAGGAAAGCGCCTGAACGATCCAGATGAGAAAGAACTGGGTTTTCCAATTTCGCAAGGTGGCGTTGGGTTGCATGAGAGGCTCCTTGAAAGAGAACGAAGAAATGGAGTGATGGCAAGCTATATATTCATGCTTGATATTATAGCATCATATCTTTATTTTGTCAATATCAAGATTAAGATTATTGATATAAGACTTTATTTTCTTACCGGAGCGGGGTAGCGTAGCGGCGGGGTCATCCTGCGCAAGCGTTCGCCTGGCAATGATGGTCGGGCGTTCTGAGGCTGTGCACCGCCATCAGCAGGCGTTCCGGAGGTTCGACTTTGCTCACGAAAGCATCAGCGCCGAGGCGCAACGCCTGCCGCCGCGCTTCGGGCCTGCCGCTGAGGGCAATGATACGCAAATGCGGCGCAATGGCGCGCAATCGGGCGATCAGATCGGCGGCGCGGCTGCCAGCCAATTCCCAGTCAAGCAGCAATACATCGGGGGTTGCCATCAGCGTCTGATAAACCAAGTCGTCGGCCTCTGCGGCTTCGCCTACGATGTCCAGATCGGCCTCTTGCTCTAGCAGCAATCGTAACGCCGATCGCACTTCAATCTGGTCATCTGCAAGAAGAATTCGCATTGCCCTACCCTCTATCGTTAGACATGTTACTCGTACTTCCAATGTCATTATAGGGCAGGTTCCACCGGGGGGTATCGGGCAGAAGAAGAGAATTGGCCCTAGCCAGGCGACTAGTTATCCGCCTAGCCAACCATAATGATGGTCGCGGGGAACTAAAAAGGAGAGGCATTCAGCCTCTCCTTATGGCGACGGTGCATACCTCGCCCCGCCCACGCGACGAGCGCGCCCCAACCAGCGTTTCTCAGAGGGCGATGATTAGCGGCGCGACCCAAAGATTTCGGTGAGCTTTTCGCGGTTTTCCCAGAGCAACAGAATCGCCGGAATCCCCAGGCCGATCAGCATGGCGATGGGCAAGGGAATGGCGATGCAGTTGCGAGCGCTGCCGCAAATCAGCACCAAAGTGAGGACGAGACCCAAGCCGATGATCCAGGCGTTTCTTTCTCTCACAGGGCACCTCCCAAGCCGCGGCGCGCCATCGCGACGGCAACAGTGAAGGAGGGTGAACGACGAGAGCCGCAGCCATGAACTGGCCTTCGGAATGAGGATGAAGCAAGGTGTCGAGGCCGCACAGATGAGACAACCTTGTTGCATTCAAAGCATAACATAAAACCATACGCTTGTCAATGACGATTCAGCAATACGCCTTGACAAGCGTCACCCCTTGCGCTTACACTAGGCGCATCATGCAGTAGGGAAAAGGAGTGTAACCTCATGAAGATCGCCGACATCACCTGCTACCCCGTGTGGGGCGGGCATCGTAACTTTTTGTTCGTGGTGGTAGATACCGACGAGGGCATTTATGGCGTGGGCGAATCGGGGTTGACGGGCCGCGAGCTGGCGGTGATGGGCGCTATTGACCACTTTAAGCCCCTGTTGATCGGCCAGGATGCTGGGCGCATCGAGCATATCTGGCAGATGCTTTCGCGCGGCGGATTCTTTCCTCACGGCAAGATTCTGGGCAGCGCCATGGCGGCTATAGATATCGCCCTGTGGGACATCAAAGGCAAAGCGTTGGGCGTCCCCGTCTATGATCTGTTGGGCGGCAAGGTGCGCGACAAAGTGGTGTGCTATTGCCACTTGCAGCACGGCCACGAGCCGGGCTATGAGGGCCTGGTGGAAGACGCCATCGAGCGCGCCGACGAGGGTTGGAAGTTCCTGCGCTGGGGCTTGCCCACCGAGGGCGACCTGCTAGAGCCGAGCCGCATGATCCAAGAGGCGACGGCCCAGTTCCGCGCCGTGCGCAACACCTTGGGCGATGATATCGAGCTGTGTTTCGATATTCACACCCGCCTAAAGCCGCCCGAGGCCATCCAGCTTTGCCCCGCCGTCGAGCCGAAACGGCCCTACATTATGGTAGACCCCGTGCGCTCCGCAAGCCCGCCAGTGTTCCACTTGCTGCGCGACAAGATCAACGTCCCGCTGGCCGTGGGCGAGCAATTCGCCAGCAAGTGGGATTTCCGTGAGCTGATTGACCACGATTTGATGGATTACGCCCGCGTGGATCTGTGCATTGCCGGCGGCCTCACCGAGGGCAAAAAGATCGCCGGTTGGTGCGAGGGGCACTATATTGATATGGCCGTACACAATCCGTTAGGGCCAGTGGCCACAGCGGCGTGCGTGCATTTCAATCTGGCTGTGCCCAACTTTGCGGTGCAAGAACAGCCGCGCAAGCCGGGCACGTCGCTCACCGAGGTAGTGCTCAACCAGCCCATATGGGAGGATGGCTATATCCTGGCGCCCACCGCGCCGGGTCTGGGCATCGAGTTCGACCGCCAGGAGGCGGCGGCGCGCCCCTTCCGCATGACCGAATTGCCGCATTTGCACCGCGCTGACGGCAGCTTTACGAACTGGTAAGACGACCTATCGCTCACCGATAACGAGGAGGCCGCCCACGTGAAATGGTGGTATGTGCCGGTAATCTTGCTGGATATCTATCTCTTGCTCAGTTTGGCGCCCTGGCTGGCGTTACAGGTGGTAAACTGGCTGTTTCAGCGTTCAGGCCGCTACCTGGAAGCGGAGGATCGCCGCCTGACCGAGCTAACCGAGGCGCAGCGCGAACAGATGCGCGTCTGGGCGCACGACCCCAGGCCCGGCCGTTACCAGGAACCCGACCGGCTGGCCCAGGAGAGCCTGGCCTCACTCCAGCAGATCATCGGGCAGGCCACGCGGCTGTTCCCCGCGTTGGCGGCCTACCAGCCTGTACAAGTGAACCCGGTGGCCATGTTGGCCCTGCGCGCCTGGGGGCCGCTGGTCAAAGCGGTGGCCATCTGGCGTGACCTCAGCGCCCTGCGCGGCCTGCTCGATCAGGGCGATGACGCCCTGCTTACACTGCAAGAACAACGCAAGATCAGCCAAGACATCCCCAACCGGGTGCGCGCCGCGCTGCAAGAGAGCCGCGCCCAGGCGCGCCAGCTCGATGTGATCCTGGAGGCCGAGAAACAAGCGGGCACGCAGGGGCTGGATGACATGGAGCAGCGCCTCCAGGCGGCCCACGCCGAGATCGAGCAGGCGCTGGATGCGCTAGCGCAGGCCCGCGAGGAGGAGCAACCAGCGGTCATCTATGAGATAGACGAAATGCTCAAGTTGACCACGCCGGCTTTGGATGATATTGACCACCTATTAGGGCTGGCCGCCTCCGAGCGCGCTCGCGCCGAGAATGTGGTCGAACGGCTGCACAGTACCTTGAGCCTGGCCGAGGAGCGTTGGCAGGGGTTGCAGGCGCGCGGCGCCACCGAGCCTTCTATCACGCGCGCCCTGTCGAGCTTGCGATCTGAGGCCGACGAGGTCGGCGTCATGGCGCAAGAGCGCACGCTGCGCGCCTATCAGCAGATCAACGAGCGGGTGACGCGGCTCGACGCCTCGCTAGAAGAGCTATCGAGCCAGTTGGAGGTGCTCGACGAAGCCATCGGCCAGAGCAAAGAGGCCATCGAGGGCGATGTGCAGGCTTTGTCTGAGACGCAGGCGGTTTGCGCCGAGCTGACCCGCCAGGATCCTTTGCTCGATCCCGATCAGAGCCTGGCAATGATCGAAAAAGCCACCGAGCTATATACCGATGCCGAGCGCCAACGTGGGCTAGGCACCTTCCAGGGCTACAAGAACGCCCTCGCGCAGGCCCAAGTGGCGTTGGATCTGCTCGTTCAGGCGCGCGAGATCACTTCCTCGCTGCCCGCCAAAGCGCAACAAGCGCGCGACTTGCTGGCTGATCTCTCGGCAGAGGCAATCGGCGAGTGGCGCAGCCGCGCCGACCGTGTGAAGGAGGAACTGCAATACTACGCTCGGCACTGGAACACCGGCCTGGCGGGCGATTCGGGCGAGGCGATCTCGGCGCTGGATCAGGTGGAGATTGACCTGGAGCGTATCTCGCCCAACGTGCGCTATCAACGCCGCTTTCGCCAGTCGGAACTGGTCGAGGCCATCGAGACATTGTCTCACGCGCAATCGTGCATGGCGCAAGCCCAGGAGATGGTCACACAGCTCGAAGAGCAGCGTGAGCACATCGAATCATTGCGTGAGACGCTGGAGCAGGCGCTAGGCAAACTCACCCAACAAACCCTGCCAGCGATGGCGGCCCAGAGCGAGGCGATGCTGGCGGAACGGCAACAGCGTTTTGAGACGCTGCAAGAGGAGCTGCAAAAGCAATTGCCTATCTTTGGCGACCCTGCCCAGGTGAATTATGACCAGGCCGTCAACGAATGGCTGCCCTCGATCTTGCAGCCGTTGCAAGAGATTCGCGCCGCTCACGAGGCCGACATCCAGCACTTTCAGGAATTGCTACAAGAGGCGCTCAAGCGGCTAGATCGGCAATGGACGCGGCTGCAAAAGCTGGCCCCCCACGAGCAGCCCGGCCCGGAAGAGAATGTCAACAAGTTGCTTGACGACTTGGACGCTTGGCGCGCCGAGACCGAGCAAAACTATGACAATCCGCGCAAGCTGCGTGAATTGGTAGGGCGACGTGTAGCGAACTTGGAGCAGCGGCTAGAGACGGCCCAACAACAGATTATCGAGGGGCGACGCGATCTAGAAAGTCTCGATCGCGATTACCGCCGTCGAGCGCAGGCGGTGCGCAATCTGCGCGGCGATATTGGCGATTTACAACCTGCCAACGAATGGCCCAACCTGACCTGGGATACCGCCGAGGCAGAAATGCTCTGGGAGAAATCGGTCGAACTG
>CAZYPJ010000033.1:15647-16379 GCA_964649365.1 uncultured Anaerolineales bacterium
ACGCGATAGCCGCGCTGCGCCGACGTTGGTGAAATCCAATGAACAGCTGCAACAGGCGCTCAACCTCGCGCAACAAGCCGAACAGATCTATGCCCGCGTCAAACACGAGATGCAAACGGTGTTGGGGCGCTTGGAGGATGAGCTACAGGCCATCCGCGCCGCCTTGCAGCGCGGCGAGCGGCGCATCGCGCAGCTCAGCGAGCGTGGGCCGTCGGAGGAACTGACTGCCGTGGAAGAGTTGTGTTCCAGCGCCGAGCAAACGGTAGGCATGGCCCGCGCGGCGGCCACCTTTGAGGACGCGCTGCGCTATTTGCGCGAGGCGCGCAACCTGCTCACACGCTCGTAGGGGTGGCCCTGCGTGGCCGCCCAATCCTATGCGCTCGCCCAGGGTGGCCACTCAGGATCGCCCCTACAAGACGCAAGGGGCAAGATCGGGCCACACCGGCACAAACATCAACCATTGCGCGGGCGCCTCGCGGATCATCGCCTCGATGTGCGCCAACACGCGCAGCGCGTTGTGGCGCACGTCTTGGTCGCGGTTGCCGGTTCGCTCCATCTCAATAGGGCCAGCCAGGCGCACCGCATAAACGCCGTCCGGCTCTTGCACACACCCCGCCACCACGATCCGCGACTTGGTTTGCAGCGCCAACCGCACATGCCCCATAGGCATGTGCGCGGGCCGGCCAAAGAAAGGCAACAGCGCATCATCGGTCGAGACGGGCCGCTCTACAC
>CAZYPJ010000033.1:16389-22828 GCA_964649365.1 uncultured Anaerolineales bacterium
AGCTACACCCGGCAGCACTACGCCGCCCCGTCTGAGCCGCTCCACCGCCAGTCGCAGCGAGCGGGTATCAATCGGCGTAACGATAATACCGCGATGCTCACGCAACCAGTTGATCACGCGGTCGCCCCGGTCGGGGTTGGCCAGGCTGAGCGCCTGCATCTCAACCCCTTGATAAACGAACCACTGCGCCGCCAGATCAAAGTTGCTCAAATGCGGGCCGACGACCACGGTGCCGCTGGCGTCGTCGAGCAACGCCTTTCTAACCTGCTCCCAGTGCGCCGCGTCATAGCGCAGCGCAACGCGGCCCCGGCGATAATCGTCAGCGGTGACGCGGAACATGTCCACGTAAGTGCGTCCGGCGTGATAGATAGCCTCCTCGGCGAGCGCATCCAATGTCGCAGCGCTGGTTTCCGGCCCCACCACCTGGGCGATGTTCTCGCGCAAAGTGCGAAAGAGCGATACGCGCCGGCGCGCCATCCGGTGGGCGACGCGTTTGGCCAACCAATAACTAAAGCGCGGAGGGTTGAGACGCGCCACGGCGATGCCGAGCGCAATGAACGGAGGGCTGCCGAGGATATCCTGCGCCTTCATCGTCCGTCTCCGAGAGATGGTGTGGTCAGGTTCGGGGCTTGTCGAGCGCGGGTAGCGCCTCGATAATCACGGGCAACCCACGAGCGAGGCAGAACATCACCGAAACCCAACTGGTGAATAGGAACAGCAACGACAACCACCGCACCGTGCTGATCGCCACAGCCCCCCGCGCCGCATAGGCCGAGAGCGCGTTGACGGCAGCCAGCCCAGCGAACGAAATCAACTTGCTGACGCCGTAACTAGAGCGCATGAACGGGCTGCCCACCAACCATTTGCCCAATTCGGTGCGCATGGATTTAAACGGCGCCTGCCCCGCGCTCACCGCCATGCTGCGCAACGAATCCACGATTGTGCCACGCAGCACATAGATGATGGGGATCGCCACCGGCGCCAGCCCCAGATCGGCATAGACGATCCAGAGCGTCAGCTCGACGGCGCGGGCGGCCATGATGTCGAGCACGCTACCCAGCAGCGACACCTCTTTGCGGGCGCGGGCGACGACGCCATCGAGTGTATCCATACCGATGAGGATGAACATCAACACCACCGCCGCGAGCCGCGCCCCCGGGTCGGCGGCATAGAGCAGCATGATGATCGCCAGCAACACAGGGAAACGCCCGACGGTAATCCAGTTAGCCATATCATCCTTCCGAGTGGGTTCGAGGCTTGGCGCGCTGCTGCGCCCTTACTGCCCTTGCTTGACGTTCTCGGCCTCGCGGCGAGCGAGTTGCGCCGCCTGCTGGTTGGCAGGCTCGCGGTCGCGCCCGGAAATCGCCTTCCAGGTGAGGTCGTGATCGCCCATCAGATAGCTCAGTTCGAGCCAGATCTCTTTGTTCTTGACCGGCTCGCCCTCTTTGGTGAGCCAGTTGTGTTGCTCCCATGCGGCCAGCCACCGCGTGGCCCCCATGAACACGTATTTGGAGGTGGTGTGCGCCGTCACCCGCGAGCGCCGTTTGAGGGCGCGCAACCCGGCGATGACCGCCCATAGCTCCATGGTGTTGCTGGTGGCCAGCGGCCACTTGCCTGAAATGGCCTGCGTCTGGCCACCCGGCCCAACCAGGATGGCCGCGTAGCCCCCCGGCCCCGGCGCGCCCAAGGCGCAGCCTCGCGCATAGATCGCGACCTCGGGCAGCGCTGCCTCAGCCGTGTCCGCGTCCTCGCCCTCGACCTCCACCGCTTGCAAAGGCCCGCCCAACAAGCGCCGGCGCGCCTCGGAGGCGAGTTGATCAGCCCGCTCGTTGAGGGGGTGGCCGCGATGCCCTTTGAGCCAATGCCACGACACTTGGTGCCGTTCGGCCTCGCTCGCCAATTCCTGCCAGAGATCCACGTTCTCCACCGGCTTGCCGTTGGCCTTGCGCCAGCCGCTCGCCCGCCAACCCTCCAACCATTCGGTGATCCCTCGGCGCAGATATTGCGAATCGGTATATAACTCCACCTCGCAGGCCCGTTTGAGCATCCTGAGCGCCGAGATGGCCGCCGTCAGCTCCATGCGATTGTTGGTTGTATCGGCCTCGGCCCCGTTGAGTTCTTTGGTATAGATGCCCGAGACGAGCACTGCGCCCCAGCCGCCAGGGCCGGGGTTCGGATCGCAGCCGCCGTCGGTATAGATCTCGACATGGGAGATTTCATCGGTAGGCATATGCCCCTCGCCGCCGCCTATTGCGCCATGATGCGCGCCAGATCGAACAGCGCCAGATCAATCGGCTTTTGCCGCCCCACGATCTCGTCGAGCGGCGTGGTGACGACGTGGTCGCCGCGCAAGCCGGTGAGCACCCCCCGCTCGCCGCGCAATAGAGCGCGCACTGCGCCCTCGCCCAAGCGCGTGGCCAGCAGCCGATCTGCCGCGGTGGGCTTGGCGCCGCGTTGCACATGCCCCAAGATGGTGGCGCGGATGGGAAAGCCGATGGCGTCGGGGTGCGCCTCAAAGTATTCCAGCAGCTTTTGAGCGTTATTCTGCGCGCCCTCGGCCACCACTGCCAGGGCGTGGTTCTTGCCCCGGTCGTGCGCTGCGCGGATCTGCGCCGCTACTTCTTCGGGCGTCACCTCACGTTCGGGGATCACGGCCAGTTCGGCGCCGCCGGCGATGCCGGCCATCAGCGCCACATAGCCGCACTTGCGCCCCATCACCTCGACCAGAAACGCGCGCCGGTGCGAGGCCGCCGTGACTTTGAGCCGATCAATAGCCTCCAACGCCACGTTGATGGCCGTGTCCACGCCGATGGTCACATCGGAGCCTTCCAGGTCGTTGTCAATGGTCGAGGCCACGCCCACCACCGGGTAGCCCATCTGCCATAAAGCGTGCGCCCCCGTTTGTGAGCCGTTGCCGCCAATCACCACCAGCGCCTCGATCCCCAAGTCGGTGAGGTTGCTGATCGCCTGGCGACGACCCTCTTCGGTGAGGAATTCCAAGCAGCGCGCGCTGCCCAGCATCGTGCCGCCGGTGTGCAGAACGCCGCCCACATCGCGGCGCGAAAGATAGGCAATGTCGTTAGAGATGAGGCCGGCGTAACCGTTGCGCACGCCGAACACATCCAGGCCGGCGTCCAGGCCGGTGCGCACTACCGCGCGAATGGCTGCGTTCATCCCCGGCGCGTCGCCGCCGCTGGTCAACACTGCGATCTTGTTCATAGCATCCTCGCCTCTGCGCCTGCTGTATCGGCTAGATTGTACTCATGGCGCATGGCGCTGTCAATCGGATTGGCCGCGCGGCCCGCTCAATGGTATAATGTGTCCAACTGCAAGCCATCGCGCCGAGAGGAGCGCCCATGCCGCGAATCCCTGTGGATCAACTCAAACTGAACATGACCCTTAAGAAGCAAGCGTTCCTGCTGCGCGACAAGAACGTCATCACCACGCGCACGGGCAGCCTCATGCTGCGCGTCACCCTGGCCGACCGCAGCGGCTCGCTGCCCGGCGTCTTTTTCGATGTGCCCAATTACGTGCCCGACACACTCGTCGTTGGCCAGGGCGTCGAGGTCACGGGCCGCATCGGTGAGTTTAAAGACGTGCTCCAGGTCAACATCGAGCGCATTGACCCCGTCAAACTGGTCGCCCTCGACGAGTTCCTGCCCACGGCGCGCCGCCCACTGAACGAGATGAAGCAACAGTTGGACGCGCTGCTCGCCTCGGTGCAACAGCCCGACCTGGCGCGGCTGCTGCACGCGATCTTTGGCGACGCGACATTCTACGATGCGTTTTGCCGGGCGCCGGCGGCCAAATCGTATCATCACGCTTGCGTGGGCGGATTGCTGGAGCACACGCTGGCCGTCGCCCGGCTGACGACCACCGCTTGCGCGCTCTACCCCGAGCTGGATCACGACCTGGCGATCACAGTCGCCCTGTTGCACGACCTGGGCAAGGTAGGCGCCTATGATCCTTTCACGTTCAACCTGACCGAAGAAGGGTCATTGTGGACGCACCTCTATATGGGGGCTTCGCACGTCGAGCGCGTCATCGGCGCGTTGCCCGGCTTTGAGGCCGACCTGCGACTGCGCGTGGTGCACGCCATCCTGGCGCACCACGGCCAATTGGAGAACGGCTCGCCGGTGCGCCCCATGACGTTGGAAGCTATTGTGCTGCACTATGCCGATAACCTGGACGGCGACGCCCAAGGAGCGATTGACCACCTGAAACGCGACGATAAAGATACTGGGGCGTTCACTGAGTTCAGCGCCATGCACGAGACGCGCCTCTATCGCGGTATGGATGAAAACCCGCCTTCCGGCGTGACGCTGCAGGGGTCGCTATGGTAATAGACGCCGCACTCGAAGCCAAACGTGACCATCTGTATGCCATCCTCGCCTCGCTCGAGCGCGCGGCGGTGGCTTTTTCGGGCGGCGTGGATAGCAGCTATTTGTTGGCCGCCTGCCTGGATGTATTAGGGCCGGAGCGCGTCGTCGCCTTTACGGCGGATTCGCCTCTGTTGCCCCGTTCCGAGCTAGAGACCGCCAAAGAGATCGTGGCGCTGTTAGGCGCGACGCACCGCATTATCCCGTTCGACGATCTCAGCCTGCCCGAGGTCGCTTCAAACCCGCCGCGCCGTTGCTATTATTGCAAGCGGGCGCGCTTTGAGGCGCTGATCGCCCTGGCGCACGAGGTGAGCGGCGCGCCACTGCTGCACGGCGAGAATGCCGACGATCATCTCGACTATCGCCCTGGGGCGGCGGCAGCGCAGGAATTGCACGAGCGCGCTCCCCTAGCCGAGGCCGGCCTGACCAAAGCCGACATCCGCGCCCTATCGCGAGCGCGCGGCCTGCCCACCTGGGACGCCCCGGCGGCGGCTTGCCTGGCCTCGCGCTTTCCATATAACATCCCCCTCACCCGCGAGGGATTGCAGCGCGTGGAGCAAGCCGAGGAAGCGGCGATGCGGATCAGCGGCGTGCGTCAGCTGCGCGTGCGTGACCATTTCCCCGTCGCGCGGCTCGAAACGCCACCCAACGAGATTGCCCGGCTGGCGCAATCGCCGCTGCGTGAAGAATTAGCCCATGCGTTGCGGGCAGTTGGTTATCATTATGTCGCGTTAGATTTGATTGGATATCGGATGGGGAGCTTGAATGAAGAACTCGTTACCAAATGATAGCGCCTTGAACCACACACTGGCCGCCCGGCCCGATTTCGAGCGCGCCCGCCGCAAGGGCGTGCCCGAGGTCATCCTGGCCAGCAACAAGAGCGTGGCGCAGAGCCTGGCCATCACCGCCTCGTTCCTGGAGCGCACCGGGCGCGCCATCCTTAGCCGCGTTCCCCCCGCCCTGGAAGAGGCGTTGCACGAGACCTACGGCGACCGCCTGGAATGGTACCCCGCCTCGCGCGCGGCCATCGTGCGGAGCGGCGAGCGTGCGGCGCGCAAGCCCGCCGGACGTGTCGGCATCGTCACGGCCGGCACGTCCGATCAGCCCATCGCCGAAGAGGCCGCCCTGGTCTGCCAAGAGATGGACTGCGCTGTGTTCCCGGTGTACGACGTGGGCGTGGCGGGTCTGCACCGTCTGTTCGAGCCGTTGCGCCGGCTGCTGGAAGAGGATCAGGTAGATGTCATCATCGTGGCGGCGGGGATGGACGGCGCCCTGCCCAGCGTGGTATCGGGATTGGTGGATGTGCCCGTGATCGGGCTGCCCACCTCCGTCGGCTATGGCATGGGCGGGCGAGGCGAGGCGGCGCTGCTCTCGATGCTCCAAACCTGCGCGCCGGGCCTGGCGGTGGTGAACATTGATAACGGTGTGGGCGCCGGCGCGATGGCGGCGTTGATCGCCAACCGCGCGGCGGCGGCCCGTCGTCAGGCGGTTCCCGAAGAGGAGTAAGCCCGATACGATGAGCGACCCCGACACGCTGCGCGACGAGGTGATACTGATCGAGTGCAACCTCGACGATATGACCGGCGAGGCGCTGGGTTATGCCCTGGAGCGTCTGCTCGACGCTGGGGCGCTCGACGCCTGGTTCACGCCCATCTATATGAAAAAAAACCGCCCCGCTGTGACGCTTTCCGTGTTGTGCCGCCCGCAGGATGGCCCCGCATTGCGCCGCCTGATGCTGGCCGAGACCACCACGCTCGGCGTGCGCTGGCGCCCCATAGAGCGCGAGATCGCTGAGCGGCGCGCGGATGAGGCGCCAACCCCTTGGGGCGCAGTACGCCGCAAGCTCAAAGTGTTGGCCGGCCGGGTGGTGGGGGTTAAGCCCGAATATGACGATTGCGCCCGCTTGGCGCGCGAGCACAACATCCCGTTGCAACAAGTAATCGAGGAAGCGCGTAAGAAGCAGGCGGAATAGCCGTATCCCCAACCCCATATGCGCTAACCTGGACCGGCCAGAGTAGCCAGCCGCTAAAACGCTTGGTGTGAAATGGCGCTCCGAGGGG
>CAZYPJ010000034.1:0-6577 GCA_964649365.1 uncultured Anaerolineales bacterium
TTTCTGGCGTAGCTCCAAACCATAACCAGGACCTGCCCGCCGGGCTTCAGCGATGGCCAGGGGAGGATGAATGCCCGCGTTAGAGGCAATACAGCGCATCGGCTCTTCCAAAGCGCGCGCCACAATTTGAATGCCAATCGCCTCGTCGCCTTCGGATTGGGCTTGCAACGCTTCGACCGCCGGAATGCAATCCAGATAAGCTACCCCGCCGCCCGGCACAATACCACTCTCCATGCCGGCCATCACGGCTTTCATAGCCTGCTCGGCGGTCTCAGTGAGAACTTTGCGCTCTTGCTCTGTAAGAGCGCCGACCCTCAATTCGGCGACGCCCGACGAGAAATGAGTCAATAATTCTCGCAGCGTCTGACGTTCCTCGGCGTCACGACTGGTGCTAAGCTTTTGCCGTAGCTGGCTCATTCGCTCGCGGATCGCAGCTTTATCGCCCTTGCCGCCGATGATCAAGTAATAGTCTTTGGTCACGATCACACGGTCAGCGCGCCCCAGATCTTGCAGCGTGATGCGCTCGGGGGCCATGCCCGATTTGTCAGTCAGAGGTCTGCCGCCAGTGAGGATAGCGACATCTTCTACCATGCCGCGACGCGCGTCGCCGATTGGTTTCATGTTGCCGGCGCAAGAGCGGATCACGCCTCGCTCGTTGTTGGCCACCAACACGCCGATGGCCTTATCCGACATGGTCTTGCACATGATAAGCACACTTTTGCCGCCGTCCTTGAGCACCAGCTCGAGGACATTCTGTACGCTGGCTGTAGAGTCGAACGACATATCAGCGCACAGAATGTACACATCGTCCAACACAGCGATACGGCGCACCGAATCCGTCACCAGATAAGGGGAAAGGTAGCTCCCCTTGAACCGCGCTCCCTCATGGTACGTCCGATCATGATACGTTGCAATGTACGGCTCGATCACAACATTCGCGTTGGGTCCGAGAACATCATAGATCTCGCCGAGCAGTTTGCCGATCTCGGCATCGCCTACCGCCGCCGTCGCTACTGCAGCGATACGATCTTCACCCTCCAAAGGAACCGACATTTCGTCGAGCGCCTGGAGCGCCGCTGCGGTAGCTTTTTCGACCCCGCGTCGAATGATCATCGGGTTCGATCCAGCAGCGATCATTTTCTGGATTTCTTTGGCGATAGCCCACGCCAGCACAGCAGTCGTCGCGCTGCCATCGCCTACCTCTTCGCGTACACGCCACACCATGTGGCGCATCAACATCGCACCAGCATCCTCAACGCGATTCGGTAGGTTGATGATACGTCGCGCCACCGTAGCCGCATCCGTCAGAACCTCAGGCTCACCCTTTGGCTCTCTGGCGTTCGCTATGTTGCCGCCGATAGGCCCCAGGGTGATTGCCAGCAGTCGCGCCATGGATTCGAACCCGCGCAACATGCCGACCCGTCCCTTCTCCCCCAAGATAACATCCGGTCTTGGCATAGCGTTTCCTCGTTCTCCGCCTCCTTACAGATTCGGCTTTACCCTCACAGCCGGTGAGCAAGTATAGCATCAATTCAATTTCTCGGCAACGCAAACTTGCCGATGCTCATTGCGAGGGCATATAGCGCCCCTCAGCGAGCTGCACGAAATCGAGATGGAGCGTCGCACCCATTTTGCGCACTTGGGCATAATCATCGTCATTAACCAACGCCAGGCCATCGATGTCATACAGGCTGTCGAGCAAGTCGCGTCCTTCGCGAGAAGCCGCCAATTCCACGAAGGCCGTCACTAGCTTAGCCCGCAAATCGGCATCGAGGTCTGCGCGCATCACCACCGGATCGTTCGGGATCGGCTGCGACAATCTGAGAATCTTGAGCTGCTGCCCCACATCAGGATAGTCAGATAACAACTCTGCGCGTCCGTCGCCAAGGGCGCCATCGCTGCGCGGCGGCCTCCAATACGTGGCCCCTGCATCCACCTCACCTTTATAAACTGCCAACGCCACTTGCGAATCGCCTCCTAGGAATAATTCGGATCCCAAACGAACCCCATTTTCCACCAGCATCGCTTTGGGAAAAAGGTAGCCCGTTGTCGAGAGGGGATCCGTAAACCCAAATGCTTTATCGCCCAGATCGCCTAGAGTGTTGATAGGAGCCAAATTTCGCGCTTTGCGCGCCGCGTCGGCTTGTACAATGATCTCGGCTGTATGGGTAGCCAAGCCGCCTCGCACCACACTAAACCAGGCCTGCGCTCCGCAATTGTCATGCGCTACAATATAAGCCGGCGTAGCCAGCCAAGCCACATCTACCTCGCCGGCGCAGAGAGCGTCCGCCGCCGCTTGATAATTATCGGCTATGATCGTCTCAACCTGCATTCCCGATCTAGCGCCGAACAAGCGAGTGAACTCTTTGTAAAGAGCAGCGCGACGTACAGGTTGAGTATCGGGCGCGAAGCAGATACGCACCGTGATCACAGGCGTAGCAGTTACAGAGAGGTTCGCCGTACTCTCTGGCGAGGCCGTCAATATCGGCGTAAGCGAGGCGGTGGGCGACATAGTAGGTGTGGCGCTAGGCGAAAGCGTAGGCGAGGCCGCTCGCGGCGCGCCTTTTTCCACGATACGCGTTTGAATGATGACCTGGGGTTCGAGCGATAAGCAGCCTAC
Organism: uncultured Anaerolineales bacterium; assembly: GCA_964649365.1. Taxonomy (GTDB): domain Bacteria; phylum Chloroflexota; class Anaerolineae; order UBA1429; family UBA1429; genus CAZYPJ01. The sequence continues at coordinate 2,621 of CAZYPJ010000034.1, forward strand.
TAGGCATAAACCGAGGGCAACAACCAAAGGTAATATCTTGCGCCAATTTCTCACAGTTCCTCCCTAACACACCGAATTAGAAACGGGATACGGTTGTATTCACACTCCCTATTCTTATTGGATAGATAGTATAGTCATCGTAATAGGCTCTGTGAAAATGTGGACAAGTCCAGGATAGCCCCAACATAGCAGGCGAGTAAGGTTGCGAGATCGTGTATCTAGTATCCACTTTTCCACTGAGCTTGTGGAAAAGTATGTGTGAGGGCATGGGATGAAGGGGTCGCGCTCCAAGGCTATGCCATCCGTAGGACGCCAGTCCTCAGATGTACTACAGATTGTGGCGGCAAAAATCGGGGTCTGTGGATAACTCGGCGAGTTATCCCTAAATATCGGTAGTTATCCACAGGAATGGAGCGGGTTATCCACAGGAACAAGCCTTCTGTGGACATTTTGATGAACGGAAAAACAGAACCCCCGCCAGTATCTCTGAGAGGCTGGTCGGGGGCATATTTGTTTTGAGATCGGGGCTAGTAGCCTTTGATCGTTGTGTCGGACGCGGCGTTATTCAAAACCGTTCCGACGATGTTGGCGTTAACTTTGCGCAGACGTTCGATGGCTTGCTGGGCTTGCTCACGCTTGGTTTCGCCAGCGCTGACGACTAACAAGACGCCATCCACTCGTGTGCCCAACACGATGGCATCGGTAGCAGCCATGATGGGCGGAGCATCTAGCAGAATGATATCAGCTTCGTCGAGCAGCCGCTCGATGACCGCGCCCATGCGTTTGGAGCCGAGCAAGTCAGCAGGGCGTGGGGGTAGCGGCCCACTCGGCAATAACCACAAACCCTTGATGGCAGTCTCTTGGAGGGGTGGTTTGCCGAGCGCCTCGTCTTCGACCATCATGTTGGTCAATCCGGTATGGTTTTCGAGGCCAAACAAATGATGAAGCGACGGTCTGCGCAAGTCGCAATCGGCGATGATGACGCGCTGTTCGACTTGGGCCATCGTTACGGCCAGGTTAGCCAATGTAGTGGATTTTCCTTCGCTCGGGCCGGGGGAAGTGACGAGCAACGTGCGCAGCTTTTTGTCCAACGCGACGAATTGTAGGTTCATTCGTAGGGTACGGTAGGCCTCGCTGGCTGGCGAGAGTGGGTCGGTTATCGTGACCAGACCGAGAGAATCGGTCATAGATGATGCCTCCTATCGGAAATACAATGTCATCACGCCTGGCTGAATCAGGCCTGACGGCGTTTGGCTTGTTGCCGTGGGCCGCTTGTGACAGCAGGGATTATGCCCAGCACCGCTACGCCCAATCGCCGCTCCATATCCTCGGCGGTACGGATGATGTCGGCCTCCAACCATTCCAAGATATAAACGAGCAACCCACCGATGAGTATGCCAAAGATGGCGCCAGCGAGGGCGTTGATCTTCCATTTTGGCTTGTGCAGCACGCCAGGCAGAGCGTAGTCGCGAACCGAAACTTCGACGCGATCACGTTGATCCTGTTCGAGCATGTACACTTTGATATCCTCGACAAAGATCTCTGCCGTCGTCTGGGCGATGTCGCGCGCGATCAGCGGATCATAGTCGTCGGCGTCGATCTGGATAAGCGAATCCTCTTCGATGGGATCCACTGTCAGCTTGGCGCGCAGGTCATCGGGGGTAATATCCAGTTGCAAGCGGTCGATCACTTTGGCGGCCGTCTGGCGGGATGTGATCTGCCCGGCATAGTTGCGCATCAAGTTGGTGATCACTTGTTGTAAACCCCAATCGAGTCTCGCTGGCCAGACGTTGAGATAGATGGTCGAACGATAGACTGGCGTCTGGACATAGCTGAAGACCAAGGCGCTGGCGGTGGTGATTACCGTCAAAAGGGCGATGATCCACCCGCGTTTGGCGATGATACGGAAATAGTCTCGTAGCTGCACTGTTCCCTCCCTTGGGGCGTGAGCGATACGTTTGATTATACCACGGCGGAAGAGTTGAACCAATCTCTCCGCGCGCGCCGCGAGACTCCGGTAATGCCTGCCGGCGGCGCAAGAAGCGGCGGCGACGCGGCGGAATCTCGGCCAAGATGGGCAGGCCGAGAGACTCCAAGTCAGCTCGCCCACGGATCGAGCTGTCGCAATAGTCGAGCAGAAAAGCAAGCACAATCCCCGCCGCCAGGGCCAGGATCAGCCGCAAGGGCAGATCTATTTTCTGGCGCAGCGACGCCCCTATAGGGCTGACGACAGGCGGATCAATAATCGCAATGACGGCGTTCTCGGTTGCGAGCTGGGCGAAATAGGTCGCGCCGCGTTGCTGAAGCACTTCGACAACGGCGTTGGCGATGAGCGCCAGCTCTTCGGGATTGGGCCAAGTGACCTGCACACTCAAAATACGGTGTAACTTGCCCGCTGATGTGGCGCCTTTGATCGCGCCAGCGCCCACGTTGAGACCCGATGCAGCGGCTACATCGCGCGCAAAAACGCCGCTCTTGACTACCTCAGACAAATCATCGAGAAGATATTCGGCGGTGAGCCAGGTGTAGTAGCGGTCGTAGGTGTAGTTGCCCGGGCTGACTTCTGGTTTGAGGCCCACTACAAAGCGCATGTGAGCTACGTATGTCGGTGTTGATCGAGGCGTCAGCAAAGCATAGCTCGCTGCGACTAGGAGCATCAAAATCACTATTAGCCAGCTACGTTTTTTGATGATCTGCCAATATAAACGGAATTCCATAGCTCCCTCTCGTGCAAAACAGACGCGCCTAGCGCTCAAGCTGTTCCCCTAGAATCCTAGCTTGATCCATACGTGAGGGCCAAGCACCAGCAGGCCAATCACAGCGGCAGCGATAGCGGCAACGAGAATGGCTCCAGCCGCTACATCTTTGGCGTGTTTGGCCAAGGGATGCTGTTCGAGCGTGATCATGTCTACCATCAATTCGATCACGGTGTTGAGCATCTCGCCTGCGAAAACCAAAGCGATGGCGATGATGATCAACGCCCATTCCAGAGCGTTCAGGTGCAACCAGAATCCCACCGCTGCTACAAGGATCGCCGCTGCCAGGTGAATACGCGCATTGCGCTCGACCCACAACACATAACGCAGGCCTTCTAGCGCATAGCGAAAGCTAGATGCGAGGCTGCCTTTATGATATCGAGATGTACTCATCGTAAGGGCTTTGCTCATTTTGCATTTGGGTCGCCGTTTCTAGCCGCTCGCGTGTTCTTACGATCAACCTTGTCGGGATATTGAATTCGCGGGTGAAAAATCCCTTGCAATACGCTGATGAACGCTTCGCGGATTTGATCCAGGTCATGAAGCGTAAGATTGCACTCATCTAGCTGTCCACTAACCAGGCGGTCATTGATCACTTGACGAATGACGCGCTCCATCTCGGCTTGGGTCGCGGGGCGATTGGCTCGCACCCACGCCTCGATGCTGTCGGCGAGCATGACGATAGCCGTCTCTTTGCTCTGTGGCTTGGGGCCTGGGTAGCGATAGTCTTGCTCGTGGACTTCATCGCTGGTCTGGTTGGCGCGCCGATAAAAATAAGTGACAAGCGTTGTGCCGTGGTGTTCGGGGATGAAATCGCACACCCGATCGGGCAAGCCGTGCTTACGCGCCAGCGCCAAGCCATCCAAGGTATGGCCGATGATGATTTCGGCGCTGGTTTTGGGATCGAGCTTGTCGTGCGGATTCTCGCCATCGGTCTGGTTCTCGGCAAAGAAGTAGGGTTGGGTGACTTTGCCGATGTCGTGATAATACGATCCCACGCGCGCGAGCAGCGCGTCGGCCCCAATGACTGCTGCCGCCCGCTCGGCCATGTTGCTGATGACGATGGAATGATGATATGTGCCAGGCGCTTTGGTCAAGAGTTGCTTGAAGAGGGGATGCGTAGGGCGCGCCAATTCCAAAAGTTGCCACGACGTGGTGATGCCAAAAATCCTGCCGATGAATGCAAAGGCTACAAACGCCA
>CAZYPJ010000034.1:6587-22755 GCA_964649365.1 uncultured Anaerolineales bacterium
ATCCCATTGCCCACGCCCATCACGACGAGTTGTAGTAACCCTACGGCGTCATAGACCTGGCTTTGTAATCGAAACGCCAGAATGACCGTGACGTTAGCTATAGCCATATAGACGATCACACGAACAAACGAGCCTAATTGCTCCATGCGCCACATGGCCAGGCTACCTACCAGACTCGCCATTAGGGCATAGACGGTCATCTCGACAGAGCCGCCGGCATTATAACCTACCAGCACCGCCATGATTATTGAAACCATTATTCCTAGATGGGCATCTAGCAAGATCGTAACCAAAATGCTGACCATAGCGGCGGGAAACAAATAGGGCATCAGCGTGTGGCCCGGAATCGTCAAGCGCGCGGCCACGCCGGCTATGATTAGGGTTAGCACGAACAACCACTCTCGACGTGGACGTTTGAGGAGTAACGACTGGCTTCTGGCCACATAAATACTCAACGTGACAACAAGAATCGTACAAAACAATGTGACGGCGACGATGTCCTGCCACTTACGGCTGGGTTCTAGTAGCCCCAGCACCTGGAGCTTTTCCAGCGCCAAATCGGTGACGATCTCACCCTCGCGCAAAATGGACTCGCCTTCATGGATCGTCCAGCTTACCGGCTCGACGGCATTTCGGGCGTTCTCTTGTTCTTGGCGGGTGCGTTCCTGATCGTAAAAACGGTTGGAGACAACCAGGTTTTGCACCAAGTTTGTGACCACGGCTTCCTGATCGTCCGTCAGCGTATGCGAAACGAGCAAAACGACGCGGCGCTTTTTCTCGATGAGCTGGTCGGCGCGGATATCCTCGCGCATGATCGTATCGAGCACTTGCTGAGTTTCGGGGATAAGAGCTTGCCAGGCTTCTTCGTCGAGATCATAAGCTGTGGCCAATACTTCAGGCGACAGATTCAATTCAGGGATTTCACGAGTCAACGTTATCTTGCGCTCGCGCTCGACATAGGCGTCGTGGCGAACGGCGGTCATATAGTCGGTAATCTCGCGCATACGGCGGAGCTGTTGATTGACGATCTTCATATCGGGGTCGCTATAGATCTCTTTGACCCTGCTGGCTGCAGCAAGGCGCGCTTCTTGCGTTTTGATCTGACTATTATAGACGAGTTTTTTCGGGGCTTTGATGTCGCGAGGTGAGGGTTCGCCTACCACTACAGTGATGCGATCGGAAGCGGTGTAAAAGATGAATGTGCTGCTCCAGGCGATCAAGAGTAGGAGGGCAAGAAGGATGGCTCGTAGCGTCTCGCTCAGGGGGGATTCGACTCTACGCTCTTGCCGGGCGAGCTTGTTCACCGGTGCAGATTCGCCCGAACCGCGTGTCTTCATCGTTCGTTTGTGAACCTCATCGCACAACGATAGTTTCAATGCAAGCCGGGGGAAGATCATTCCCCCGGCTATAGTCTCTAACGGCTCAGCAATTCGCGGGCGACTTGATTGACCAGTTGACCATCGGCTTTGCCTTTGAGTTGGGCCATAGCTTCGCGCATCACCAAACCAAGCTGATTGGGGTTGGTCGCGCCCGTTTGCTCGATGATGCGACGAATGATCTCGATAATCTCTTCCCGCGATAGCTGCTGCGGCAGGTATCGCTTTAGGATGACAACCTGCGCTTCTTCTTGCGCTACGAGATCGTCGCGTTTGCCTTGACGAAACAGCTCAATGGCTTCGTTTCGCATTCTGATCTCGCGAGCAATCAAAGCCAGCACTTCATCATCCGTAAGTTCCCGTTGGGCCGCAATCTGTGCATTCTGGATCGCTGCCCGAACCATCCGGATAGCCTCTTTACGAGGCGTGTCTTGGGTGCGCATGGCATCTTTGAGATCAGCCATCAGGCGTTCTTGAAGATTCATGACGCTCCTTCAACAACCCGGAGTTACTGGGGGACTTGCGCAGACTAGTATCGGCGCATTTGCGCTTTCAAAGTTGTCCGACGGCTCTTGCGCATCTTGGCAGCCTTCTTGCGCTTGCGGATTTGGCAAGGCTTTTCGTAAAAACGCCGCTGCCGAACCTCGGAGAGGACGCGATCTTCTTGCACTACTTTTTTGAAGCGTCGCAGGACGCTCTCAAAGGACTCTCCCTTGTCTACGACAACCTGGGTCACACCGATCCCCCCTTTTTCCTGCGATTTTTCCCTGATGGGAAAGATAGGATTAAGCTTAACCATTATAGCAAACAGAATCGCAGTGTCAAGTTTCAGCCGCGCGCATTCCAAGCATGATAGAGCAGGATGGCGCCCGCCGCTGATACATTCAGCGAGTTAACCTGCCCTCTCATCGGCAAGCGCACTAGCAGATCACATGTTTCGACGACTAACCGCCTTATGCCGCGGCCCTCGCCACCCAGCACCAACGCAAGTGGGCGATTCAGATCCACCGCGCGATAGTCTTGCGCGGCAGGGTGATTCTCGACCCCTACGATCCATACATTCTGCTCTTTAAGATCGTTCAGAGTGCGGGCCAAGTTGGTCACTTGGGCTATGCGCAGGTGTTCTACCGCGCCGGCCGAGGCCCGGCTGACAGCGGGCGTCACACCCGCCCCCCCACGTTCGGGTAGGATGGCGCCATGCACCCCCGCCGCCTCGGCAGTGCGGAGCAACGCACCTACGTTTTGAGGATCCTGGAGCAAATCGAGCGCCAACAAGAATGGCGCCTCGCCTCGCTCTCGGGCCGGAATCAATAGATCGGCTACCTCAACGTAAGGGTACGGCGAAGCGATGGCGATCACTCCCTGGGTGTGCATGTCGGCGCCCAGACGATCCAGATCGCGATTCGTTACGCGGCTGGCGGCGATTCCCCGTTCGCGACACAGGCTGGCGATCTCGGCAAGGGGGCCTTTGTCGCTAGTCCCCTCGCCGATCAATACCTGCTCGATCCGCCGGCGGCGGGCGCGCAACGCTTCGCGCACCGAGTTAGGGCCTGCAAGCAATTCTGCGGCGCTCATGATAAGCTGTGCACTCAGGAAAGAGTCCAGGTTGTGCCCTGTGGGCCATCACGCAGTTGCACGCCCAACAAGGTAAGCCGGTCGCGCACTTGGTCAGCCAGCGCATACTGTTTCGCCTTGCGCAGCTCGGCGCGTAAGTCAATCAGCAAGCCGATCAGATCGGGAGCTAACCCTGCTCCCAGATCGTCGGCCAAATCATCGAGGCGAATGCCCAACACATCACCTAGCAAACGAGTATAAAGCATATCAATGGCCTGCAACGTTTCGCGCGAGGCGGTCGGGTTGGAGTTCAGCCAGATATTCAGGTCGCTGGTCAGGTTAAATAGCGCAGCGATGGCCCCCGGCGTGTTGAAATCGTTATCCATGCTGGCCTCGAACTGCAAGCGCCCGTTTTCCAACAGCGCTTGCACCGAAGCGTCGGCCTGGCCCTCAGGGGCGCTGGCCAATTGGCGGCGCACGGTTTTGACCAACGCCAGCAGGCGACTCAATCCCTTGGAGGCCGCATCCAACGCCTCTTCAGTGATGTCCACCGGCCCGCGATAGTGGCTGAGCAGGATGAAAAAGCGGATATTCATTGGGTCCCAGCGCTCGAACGCTTGCTCCAGCGTGATAAAGTTGCCCAGAGATTTGTGCATCTCTTCGCCGCGAATCCGTAACATGCCGTTGTGCATCCAGATGCGCGCAAAACCTTTGCCCGCCCCTGCTTCGGCTTGGGCGATTTCGCATTCATGATGGGGGAACTTGTTTTCCACTCCGCCGCCGTGAATATCAAACGGCAGCCCCAAGTATTTGCTCGACATCACCGTGCACTCGATGTGCCAGCCGGGAAAACCCTCGCCCCAGGGGCTGGGCCAGCGCATAATATGTTCCGGCTCGGCGCGCTTCCACAGGGCGAAATCGGCGGGATCGCGTTTTTCGTCCAGCACATCAATGCGATGGCCGGCTTTGGCTTCTTCCACGCGGCGTCCCGATAGCTTGCCATATTCGGGGAACTTGCTCACCTCGAAATAGACCGAGCCGTTGACCTCGTAGGCGTAGCCTTTTTTGATGAGCATTTTGATCCACTCGATCATTTCAGGCACGTGCCCCGTAGCGTGCGGTGCAATATCGGGCGGCAACACGTTCAGGCGGGCCATGTCGCGGAAGTAACGGCGCGTGTAGGTTTCGGCGAGTTGCATGGGGTGCACTTGCTCGCGTTGGGCGCCTTTGAGCATACGATCCTCGCCTGAATCGAGCAGATGGCCCACATCGGTGATGTTCTGGACGTAGAGCACATAGTAGCCCAAATAGCGCAGGTAGCGCACCACGGTGTCAAAGTTCACATAGGTCTTGCCGTGGCCAAAATGGGCGTCGTTATAAACCGTGGGGCCGCACACATACATGTGTACACGTCCAGGGTGCACCGGCGTGAACAGCTCTTGGCTGCGGGTCAACGAGTTGTATATTTCGAGCGGCATGGCTCTTGTCACCTTTCGATTGATATGTAAAAGAAGGTTATCAGGGCCGGGCGGGGGACGGCGCGGGTCAGCGCGTCCCCTTGGTACAGATGCACTGTCGAATCGTGCGCTCAACGCTCATAGCAATCTATCCTCCAACCGACGGCGGCAGCGCTCTGGCCCCAATAGCGAGCCAATGATGCCCAGGCACGGGCCAATCATCGTACCGGTGAGCGCTGCACGGATAGGATACATCACTTGTCGCCCGCGCAGCCCGCGACGATCGCGAAAATAATGTCGCAAGCCCTGGAAATACAGGTTGGCTGCTTCGGGCGTGGCCAGGCCTTCCTGGCTCAGGGTATCCCGGCAGCGCTCCAACACCTCGCGCATCCACTCGCCGCCCAACGCCTCTTGCGCGTCGGGTGTGAGCATGGTCACCTGATCTGTCAAGGCGAAGGCGCTCAATACGACCATATCATCGAGCGACGTGGCCTCTTTTTGGATCGCTGCGACGAGAATGCGATACCACTCCTCGGCGTTGTGGGCCGTGCCGTCGGATCGCTCCCAACAGCCGTAGGCGGCTTCCAATTTCGGTCGTAGAAGAGAGCCAACAAGGGCCGTATCGAGCGCCTCGAACGGATGTCGCACAGATGCGCTGGCCGGGCTGATTTGCGCTTCCATCATCGCGACCTATCGTCAGCTGCCCTGAGTTGGCCAAAGATCATCCGCCCTGCGACCGTTTGCAACACGCGTGTGACAGTGATGGACAGCGTCTCGCCAATATGACGACGGCCATCTTCGACGACGACCATCGTGCCATCGTCCAGATAACCTACGCCCTGACCTATCTCTTTGCCTTCCTGGATGATCTGAATTTGCAGCGACTCCCCAGGCAAAACTACAGCTTTGACAGCGTTGGCCAACTCGTTGATATTGAGCACCCGCACGCCCTGCAATTCGGCTACTCGGTTGAGGTTATAGTCGTTCGTCAGGATAGGACAATCTAAATCCTGCGCGAGTTTGATGAGCTTGCCATCTACTTCTCGAATGTCGGCGGCGTCCAAATCGGATATCTCTACTGGCAGCCGTTCGTCCTTTTGCATCTTGTTGAGAATATCCAAGCCGCGTCGTCCGCGATTGCGCCTCAACCCGTCGGGTGAATCGGCGATGTGTTGCAACTCGTCCAGCACAAAGCGCGGTACAACCATCGTGCCGCTGATAAAACCCGTCTGACAGATGTCGGCCACACGGCCATCAATGATAACGCTGGTATCTAGCAGCACCACCTCACGCTTGCGTTTGACCGCGTCGCGGGCCACGAACAATCCCAACATCGCCAAAATGTCGCGGTCACGAGCGACGGCGGTTGTGGCCCCCAAAACTGCCAATGTCAGAGCTGTGATAAAAGGCAATACATGTCCGAAGACGCCGGGCAAAAGAGAAATGGGCAAAGCGAGCAACGCTGCGATAATCAAACCCACTACCGCGCCTGCTACACCCATCAAAAGAGAGCGCGCCGGCGCTTGCTGAAGATGGCTGCGCAAATTGCGGTAGGGGACAATCGTCAAATAGGGTGCGGTGAGAAACCCAACGAGAGCGCCGATCAAAGCCATGATAACGCGATAATACCCTTGGCCGAGCGCCGGGCTGATGCGCGGCAGCGCATCAAAAATAAGAGCGCCAAATTCCCAACCCAGGAATGCGATAATGAGCATGAGTAAAAGGCGCAGGATAATAACAAAAGACATAATAGTCCTCCTAACGGAACGAAACATGGCGCGCCTTCGTTTATGCGGTTGTCGAAGCCGGTAAATAAACCTCCTTTCACCAAGAGGGAAAGAATCGAAGCAGACATATAAACATACTGCACGCTTGATAGTTATGGGATGCGGCTAGGCGTTCGTTCGATCTAACGCCAGGCCGACGGCTTCGGCCACTGTACCAACTGTTGATATCTGGAATCCATCAGCAATGGCGCCGATCTTGCCTCGGCTCTTGGGCATCAATCCCCGTTTGAACCCCAGTTTGGCGGCCTCGCGCAGGCGGCGGTCGGTTTGGCTCACGCTGCGTAGTTCGCCAGCCAGACCGATCTCGCCAAAGATGGCCATATCCGCATGGACGGGGCGATTGTGAAAACTCGACGCGATAGCCACGGCAATGGCCAAATCCACCGCCGGTTCGTTAACGCGTAGGCCGCCGACCACGTTCACAAAGATGTCTTGATCGGCTAGTCGCAGTCCTACGCGTTTGCTAAGCACCGCCGTCAACAGCAGCAGGCGGTTCATGTCCACGCCGTTACAAGTTCGGCGCGGGTAATCCACGCTTGTTTGGCTGACCAACGCCTGAATCTCTACTAGCAACGGGCGAGTGCCTTCCATCGTCACGGCTACTGCCGAACCAGTGGCGTGGTTGGGGCGCTCTTCGAGGAACATCTCAGAAGGATTGGTTACCTCGACGATGCCGCTGTCGCGCATCTCGAACACGCCCACCTCGTTGGTCGAGCCGAAACGGTTTTTCACGCTGCGTAATAGCCTATAGGTGTGAAAGCGCTCGCCCTCGAGGTAGAGCACCGTGTCTACAATATGTTCCAGCACGCGCGGCCCGGCGATGACGCCGGTCTTAGTGACATGCCCCACCAAAAAGGTGGGAATGTTCTGCGCTTTGGCCAGGCGCAACAACGACGAGGCGCATTCGCGCACCTGGCTCACGCTGCCAGGCGACGAACTCAGCGCCTCGGTGTAGATGGATTGCACGGAATCTACTACAGCCAGGCGCGGGTGCAGGCGCTCGATGTGCTGCAATATCTGATCCAGATTTGTCTCGGAGAGGATGTAGAGATTCGCCGAGTTGATGCCCAGCCGTTCGGCCCGAAGTTTGATTTGCTGGAGCGATTCTTCGCCCGAGGCATAGAGCACAGGCGCGTCGCCCGCGGTCATCATCGCCGCAAGCTGCAACAGGAGCGTGGATTTGCCGATGCCAGGATCGCCGCCAACCAGTACTACCGAGCCAGGCACGATGCCGCCGCCCAAAACCCGGCTCAACTCGTCCATGGGCACATCGAGGCGAACATCACTGCTGGACGAGATGTCGGGCAATGGCTGAGGGGCGCTTTCCGGACCGTGTGACTGATCGGGAAGAGCGGAACGTGTTGGAGACTCGATTACCGTCTCGATCAGCGTATTCCACTCGCCGCATTCTGGGCAACGGCCCATCCAGCGCGGTTGGGTGGCCCCGCACGATTGGCAGACGAACCGGGTGCGGCTTTTCGCCATGCCTAGCGTTGCTCTCCAGAAAGCAACGTCGCCGGTTCGGCAGCCGCTTCTTCAGCGCGAAAGACGATCTCGTCGCCTTGCGCGTCAATCAAAATGACATCGCCTTCCTTAAAGACGTTCTCCAGCATCTTTTCCGCCAACGGGTCTTCGACCAAGCGTTGGATGGCGCGGCGCAAAGGACGCGCCCCGAACTGCGGGTCAAAGCCTTCTTTGACGAGTAGCTCGCGCCCGACCTCGGTGCATTTCAACGTGATATGATATTCGGCCAGACGCTCATTCAACCGCTCAATCTGGATGTCCACGATCCGCTGGATGTTCTGCCGCGTCAGTTCGTGAAAGACAACGACCTCGTCAATACGGTTGAGAAACTCGGGCCGGAAGAGTTGCCGCAATTCCTTGAGCAGCTTGCTCTTCATGTCGCTATAGTTTTCCGCTTCCTCTTTGGCTTCGTCGCGAACCGTCGCAAAGCCGATATCACTCCCCCGTGCGATCACCGATCCACCCACGTTCGAGGTCATAATGACGATGGTATTGCGGAAGTCCACTTTGTGGCCTTTGGCGTCGGAAAGATGCCCATCCTCCATGATCTGCAAGAGCATGTTAAAGGCTTCAGGGTGGGCTTTTTCGATTTCATCAAAGCACACCACCGAATAGGGGCGTCGACGGATGGCCTCGGTCAGCTGGCCGGCTTCTTCATAGCCCACATAACCTGGAGGCGCGCCCACCAATCGAGAGACAGTGTGCCGTTCCATGAACTCGGACATATCGAACTGGAGCAAAGCATCCTCACTGCCGAACATGAATTGGGCCAACGCCTTTGATAGCTCGGTTTTGCCCACACCGGTAGGCCCCAAGAAGATGAACGAACCAATGGGACGATGGGGGTCTTTGAGGCCGGCCCGCGCGCGGCGCACAGCGCGCGCAAGCGCCCTGATCGCTTCCTCTTGGCCGACGATGCGCTTGTGCAGGGCGTCTTCCATCTTGAGCAGACGCACCGATTCTTCTTGGGCGATGCTGGCCACTGGAATGCCCGTCCACATCGAAACAATCTCAGCGATATCCTCAGCGGTCACACGCAGCTCGTTAGCGCGTTCCCCGGCCAAAGGCATGTCGAGTTGAAGCTGGTTGGTAAGCACGCGTAGCTCTTCTTGTACGTCGGCTAACGAGGTCACTAGCGACGAATCCAGCGAGTTCCCTTCGGTCTGAGGGGCCAGAATTGGTTCCGCATTGCCATGCAGCGCCTTGAACACGCGCACGCGCGAGGCGGCTTCATCTACCAGGTCTATCGCCTTGTCGGGCAAGAAGCGGTCGGGCACATAGCGCGCCGCCAGACGCGCAGCGTTCTCCAAAGCCTCATCAGTGATCTTGAGGTGGTGATGTTCCTCGTACCGCCCACGAATGCCGCGCAAAATATCAATCGTCTCTTCGACAGTCGGCTCATCCACATGCACAGGCTGAAAACGGCGTTCCAACGCCGCATCGCTTTCGATGTGTTTGCGATACTCGTTCAGCGTGGTTGCGCCGATGCATTGCAATTCGCCTCGCGCCAGGGCGGGCTTGAGAATGTTGGCCGCATCTACCGAGCTGCCCGCCGCTCCCGCGCCCACTAGCATGTGCAATTCGTCAATGAATAACACCGTCTCGGTGGTTTTGATCTCGTCAATGACGCGCTTTAGTCGCTCTTCAAACTGGCCGCGATACATCGTGCCAGCCACAAGCGATCCCACATCGAGGCGCACCAAGCGCTTGTTTTCCAAATCGTGCGGCACTTGGCCGGCGATGATCCGTTGCGCTAACCCTTCGACAATAGCTGTTTTGCCCACGCCCGGCTCGCCAATGAGGGCAGGGTTGTTCTTGGTGCGGCGCGCAAGAATTTGCACCACACGCTCAATCTCTTTTTCGCGCCCAACGACCGGGTCCAGTTCGCCCTGACGAGCAAGTTCGGTCAAATCCACACCTAATTGTTCTAGGAGTGATTTCTCTTTGCTCTCTTTGCCGCTATGCGTGGATTGCTGGGGAGCGTCGGTCACCGGTTCGTCTTGGCGCATCAAGTTCAGCACGCGGCGGCGCACGATCTCGCGGTTAATGTTCAAGCTCTGTAGGATGGCCGATGCCATCGAATCACGCGAGCGCAACAAAGAGAGAAGCAGAGGCTCGGTGCCGATATAGTGATGACCCAGCCGCTTGGCTTCTTCAACGGCCAGCTCGATCACCCGCTTGGTCTGATCGGAGAGTTGCAGCCGCACAGATGCCTGATCGCCGCGCCCTACGATGCGTTCCACCGCTTGGCGCGTTTGATCTAGCGATAGTCCCAACTCCACCAAAACGCGCGAAGCGATGCCCTCTTCCTCACGCAACAAGCCCAACAGAAGGTGCTCGGTGCCGATATAGTTGTGGTTCATGCGCCGCGCCTCTTCTTGGGCGATGCTCAAAGAATGTCGCGCGCGCTTGGTAAAGCGGTCAAATTTGTCTGACATGATCAACCTGCTTTCATACAATACTCGATAATACGGCAAATTCTATATGAGATAGATCACCGTTGATCCATCTGTCATGCAAGATATGTATTTATACGCTGTGGATGTATCGTGAGTTCCACAAGCGATCCTATACCCATTAATCGCGCCTAATGCAAGAAGGGGGCAGTGTTGTTAAACACACCGGCCCCCTTTGATCTCTGCGGCTAATCGCCGAATAGCTGGGCGATCTCTCGATAGTATCTGGCGCAAATCCCCCTATCGTCCGAGAGATGCTCCTCTGGCTTCTATGCGGCGAGGCTCATCGGGCCGGCGATCTGAGATCAACCCGCAACGAGCTACTCGCCAAGATGAGTGTTAGGATCAGGCTTTGTCTTCTGCCGAGTCGCTCAGGTCTGCGAGTTGATCGGTCTCTTGCCAATCGTAATCTTCCGAATACTGGTCATCATTCACGCGCCGGAGGCTCAGCCCCAAACGTTGCTTGTTGGCGTCAATGCGGATCACGCGCAAGGTCAGCTCTTGCCCCTCTTTAACGACATCCTTTGGGTGAGCGATCCGTTCCTCCGAAAGTTCGGAAATATGAATAAGACCTTCGATATCATTATCAAGCTTGGCAAAAGCGCCAAAATCGGTAATGTTGGTGATGACGCCAGTGACCAATTGACCGATCTGGAAACGATCTTCAATGGTACTCCAGGGTTCCGGCTGCAATCGCTTGAGGCTCAAAGCGATGCGTCGCTTGTCCCGATCTACCCCCAGGACGTACACATCTACTTCATCCCCGATATTGAGCACCTGCTTAGGATGCCCTACGCGCCTCCAGGAGATTTCAGACAAGTGCACCAGGCCATCGGCTCCGCCCAGATCCACAAAAGCGCCAAAGTCGCACAAGCTACTGACGACGCCATGTCGCGTATCGCCCTCTTTCAGCTCGCTCAACAGGCGTTCCTTTTGTCCCTGGCGCCACTCGCGCACGGCGGCCCGTTCCGAAAGGATCAAGCGATTGCGCTGACGATCCAGTTCGATTACCTTAAAGTGGAGTTTTTTGCCCACGAGCTGCTGAAGCAACGCCTGGCGATCATCGTCGCTGGCTTCGCGAGGCAATTGGACGCTGACGATCTGAGACGCCGGCACGAACCCGCGCACACGCCCAAGTTTGACGATCAACCCACCTTTGTTACAATCGGCCACAGGCAACTCGAAACCATCTTGGCTCTCAAAGTATTTCTCTGCCTCGCGCCAATCGCCCTCCAATTGGGCGCGCGACAATGAGAGCAGGGTATTGCCATCGGCATCCTCGGGGCGTAGCACATAAACCAACACTTTGTCGCCCACACGCAGCGATTTCCTGAACTTGGGGTCCAGTCGTTCAAGATCGCGCGATGTGACAATACCTTCGGATTTGCAACCGATATCCACGACGATCTCGGTCGGATCAATCCTAACCAGCACACCTTCGATGGTCTCGCCCCGTTCGGGTACAATGCGTCCGCAATCGTCCAACAAGTCGGCCATTGGGTTCGAAATCTGCGACGCCTCACCTCCTTCTAGGGACAACGCCATGACATCCTGTTCCTCCACTCTCCCTCTCCTTCTTGGCATATCAAGGATCATCATATTATATGAGCTTTTGGCATAATACGCAAAGCTCATATTTCTGCGTACAGAATTGGCTCCTTTTGGGCTTAGGAGCCGATCCAAATTGTGGCCAATCCTGTCACCCGGAGTCCCGAGTCGTCGAACTGCACCACACGCACGTCGAGTCGCAAATAGACGCCGTCGCGCAACGAACCTTCCCAAAAGATCGAATCGCCCACCTTACGATAGGCATAACCCTCCACACCCCCCATCTGAGCGCCGTCGCTCGAATGCCCCATGTAGGTCAAGGTGGTGCCGGGCAGGAAAGCCCCTTTAGCCAAACCGTAAGCCACGGGGCCGCTGAACTCAATGACGGACGACGTAGGAATAGACCCTTGTTTGGAAGAGACGCCGTCAATCACGATCTTGGCCGTGCCCACCAAGCGCAATTCGCTTTCATTGTAGAGCACCACGCGTAGCTTCAAGTCCGCCGTTACACCTGAACCCAGGCTGCCGCTCCAATCCAGAGAATCGCCCTGACGCTTGAGAGCCTGCTGCCCTTTGATGGTAACGTAAGCGCCCTGATCGCTCATACGCTCATAGCGAACATCGGTACCGGGCAGAGAGTTGCCCATTTTGATGGCCAGCGTGGTAGGAAAGCTATAAGTGATCTGCGATGGCTGCGCCCCGGGCTTGACCAAACACCCCGCCAGGAACAACACCGCCAGCCCCAATAGGCTTGAGATGCGGCCCCATGTTTTCGGACAGAGTCGCACTACCACGAGTTTTTCTCCGACATAATATCTCATCTCAACTAAATTCTACGAACCGTTTGCCTAACTGTCAAGCATCAACTCAAACAAAAAAGAAACACCGTGGTCGCCGACCACGGTGTTTTTCTATTATTTGATCACAATATTCACTAGACGTCCGGGTACATAGATAAATTTGATGATCTCTTTGCCTTCGATATATTTCTGGACGTTAGCATTGTTGAGAGCCGTTTCTTTGGCGCTGGCTTCATCAATATCCACCGGGACTTCTAGCCGACCACGCACTTTGCCATTGATCTGCACCACCAGGGTGATGACCTCATCGGCGGCCAGAGCTTCGTCATATTGCGGCCAACGTTGGTTGTGTACGCTATACTCGCCGCCGATTCGCTCCCATATTTCTTCGGCCAGATGGGGCATCACCGGCGCGATCATCAGCGCCAGATCATGAACCGCTTCGCTCCAGGCCTCAGTTTTGTAGACATTGGTCGCCTTGGCTTTGATGAGATAATTGTTGAACTGCATCAACGCGGCCAGGGCGGTGTTGAACTTGAAGGATGTGAAATCTGCTGTGACCTGCTTGATCGTTTTGTGCGTGATGCGCCGCAAATCGGCGATCTCTTGCTCGGTCGCGGTGTCTGTGGGCTGCGGCGCATCTTCGGTGGCCACGCTCCACATACGGTTGATAAAGCGATAGATCCCCTCAATGCCGGTGGAACTCCAACTACCGCCCAATTCCCACGGGCCGATGAACATCAAGAAGGCGCGCACGGCGTCGGCGCCCAGCGTCGAGACGTAATCGTCAGGGTTGACCACATTGCCGCGCGACTTGCTCATTTTTTCGTTGTCTTCGCCCAAGATGATGCCTTGGGTGAACAGGCGCAGCATCGGCTCGTCGAAATCTACCAGGCCGATGTCGCGCAGCGCCTTGGTGAAGAAACGGGTGTACATCAAGTGCATGGTAGCGTGTTCGATGCCGCCGGTGTACTGATCTACTGGCGCCCAATATTTGAGCTTTTCGGCGTCGAAGGGCGTATCGCCCTGATGGTAAGGGCTGATGTAGGCGTAATGGTACCACGACGAGCACATAAACGTGTCCATCGTGTCGGTCTCGCGCTTGGCGGGGCCGCCGCACTTGGGACAGGTGGTGTTCACAAACCCTTGATGATACTTCAGCGGCGACTCGCCGGTGGGCATGAACTCAGCGTCATCGGGCAAAAGCACCGGCAAATCCTTATATGGCACGGGCACGATGCCGCACTTGTCACAATAGATCATCGGTATGGGCGCGCCCCAGTATCGTTGGCGGCTGATGAGCCAGTCACGCAGGCGATAGTTCACCGCATGGCCGCCCAATTTGCGGCGCTCCAGCCATTGGGTTACGTCCGCTTTAGCTGTATTGCCCGGCGTGCCGGTGAATTGACCCGAGTTAATCATCGCGCCATATTCGGCGTGGAACAGCGCGTCGCGATAGAACTCGTGGGAATAGAGCATCTCCATCGTAGTGCGCGCCGGAATGGCGTAGGCATCCTCTACGATCTGTGAAGCCACGATGACCTGACAGCGCGCCAGGATCGACTGATCGGCCTCGACAGAATCGAGCGTGATGCTGTGGTCGCCAAAGATGAACTCCCAGCGCGCGCCCACGATTTCGAACCAGGCCTGGGGCAGAAGATATTTACGCACCTGTTCGATATAGGCGTCAATTTGTGCGGCGTTCTTGAGCGTCACATACAGTGCGCCGTCGCGCTCCTCAAAGGCGATGCCGTAAAGATAGAGCGCCGATCCCAGCCCCTCGCGCACGGCGCCGCGCCGTACGATGCTCTTGGCCAGACCATCGGTGCGCTCGATCACCGGGATAACGGGCAGGGCGTACTTGATGGCAAAGGCCAGGTCGCGCTCGTCGTGCGCGGGCACGGCCATGATCGCGCCCGTGCCGTAGGTCATCAGTACATAATCAGCGATCCAGATTGGAATCTTGGCGCCGTTGACGGGGTTGATGGCATACGCGCCGATAAAGACGCCCGTCTTTTCCTTTTCGGTCGAGAGGCGTTCGACCTCGCTCTGACGCGCCGCCTGGTACCTGTAATCGTTGACGGCCTGGCGGCAAGAAGCTGTGGTGAGCTTCTCTACCAGCGGATGCTCAGGGGCCAGCACCATAAAGGTCGCGCCCCATAAAGTGTCGGGCCGGGTGGTGAATACCTCGATTTCATCGTTCTTTTCGGAGCGGAACAGAACCCGCGCGCCTTCGCTGCGCCCGATCCAGTTGCGCTGCATGGTCTTGACGCGCTCAGGCCAATCTATCTTTTCTAGGCCGTCCAACAGTTCATCGGCGTATTTAGTAATGCGAAAGAACCATTGTTCCAGGTCCTTTTTGATGACGGGAGTGTTGCAACGTTCGCAATGACGGTCTTCGCCCCACACTTGTTCGCGGGCCAGAGTGGTATTGCATTTGGGGCAAAAGTCCACCGGCGACAGCTTGCGGTAGGCTAGGCCGTGCTCATAGAACTTTAGGAAGAACCACTCAGTCCACTTGTAATACTCGGGTAGGCAGGTGATAGCTTCGCGATCCCAAGCCCACATGGCGCCCATGGTGCGCAACTGACGACGCATACGATCTACGTTATCGAGCGTCCATTTCTTGGGGTGAATGCCGCGCTGGATGGCGGCGTTTTCAGCGGGCAGACCAAAGGCGTCAAAGCCGACGGGGAAAAAGGTGTTGTAGCCGTTCATGCGCATAAAGCGCGCTTTGGCGTCGGAGGGTGACATAGCGTACCAGTGGCCGATGTGCAAATCGCCCGAGGTATAGGGCAACATGGTCAGAGCATAATGCTTGGGGCGAGTGGGGTCTTCGACTGTGCGGTATAGGCCCGTTTCCTCCCAACGCTTTTGCCATTTGGCCTCTATCTCTTGGGGCCGATACCGGTCGCCGATGCCATCGCTCGTCATGCTATCCTCCATGTTGGTCGCCGACCGCGTGGCGTGGTCGGCGGCGATGTTTACCTCAAAGGGCGGGCTGGGGACCACCTAACCCCATGCGACAGGGTCGCCCCCCCAGGCGGGTGGTCCCCACATCCCATATTGTGTCCCAGGTGGAACGTTTGCGCCTGGGGGGTATGCTCTGATAGGCAGCGCAGTGGTTGTACCACAAACGGGCGCGATCTGTCAATTAAAGAAAACACCCTTCGTCACCGACGAAGGGTTCTCGCGGACGGAACCGGTTAAGGCGCCCGTTTGGTGATATACAGTGGAGCTGAGGGGATTCGAACCCCTGACCTCTTGAATGCCATTCAAGCGCTCTCCCAACTGAGCTACAGCCCCGGACTTATGACGATGTCGCGAGCGAAAGGCGGATTGTCAAATGAACACCGACCGATGCGCCCTAACGTCCGAGCATTGTGTTCAGGCGCACCAGTTGCTCGCGCAACGCCTTGGGTTCGGCGTAGTATTCGAGCGAGATCGCTTTCGGTTCGGCGCGCGCCAGCAGCCATTCCAACAAGGCATAATCCTCCTCCTGCATGGGGGCATGTTGGTCAATCAGATTGTCGTCGGTAAAGGGCAAGATATGGGCGATGCTCTGGCCGTTTTCGCGCACCAAAGCCTGGCGACGGGAGTTTGCGGCGCGCAGCCGTCGGGGGCCGCTGACGTGCAGCGCGACGGTGCGCAGCAAGGGTCACTGCG
>CAZYPJ010000035.1:0-22266 GCA_964649365.1 uncultured Anaerolineales bacterium
CCAGGCCGCGGTCGGATCCCACGAACTCGCCCACCACAGCGCCGATAACCGAAAGCGTGACGCCTACTTTGAGACCGCCGAACAGCACGGGCAAAGCGGCAGGAAACTCCAGATAGCGCAAAACTTGCCAGCGCGAAGCGCGCAGCGAGCGCATCAAATCGCGCAGGCCAGGGTCAACACTGCGGATACCCACGATGGTGTTGATGAGCACTGGGAAAAACAACGTGAGCGCGCAGACCAATATCTTGGAAAGGCTCCCCACGCCGAACCAGATCACCAGGAGCGGGGCCAACGCCACGATGGGGATCGCTTGCGAAGCGACGATATAGGGCGACAGGATGCGTTCCAGCATGGGAGATTTCGCTAAGGCGTAGCCAAGCAAGACGGCGACCGTCAACCCTAATACCAGTCCGCCGAAAACCTCTTGCAGCGTAACGAGAATATGGCTAGGAAACGAGGGATCGCGCAAAATAACCAACAATCGCAGCGCTACACGATGAGGCGATGGCAAAACAAAAGCAGGGTATTGCCCCAGGCGCACGACTATATCCCATAGCAAGAGAAAAACAATCAAGCCTAGAGGAAAAGCGGCATGGCGCCAATTGATCGCGGCGCGATGAGGGCGATAGTTTCGACGAGTGAGCTGTACGCTAGAGCAGAGATTAGGCCGTCTGGTCGTGTGCATGAAAAATGCCCCGTTTCCAACAGCAACGGGGCACTTGTACGCAGGACGCAACGAAATACAACACAACCTGCCTTCTTTCATCCGGACTATACCGTCGGCGCCGGCTTCTCACCGGCTCTGCCACAAGTGGCTTGCGGGCTTGGCAATTTGGTCGCCATACCGCCGATCAGGAATTGACCTGAGTCTCACCCTGCCCCGAAGGCTGTTTCATATATTCTATTAGCCTAAATTATAGAACAAACTGCCAGCACTGTCAATTGCAGTGCGATTTGACAACACAGCGCCTCCGTGCCATGCTCTGCATCGGTTCGATGCCATCATGGTAGGAGGCGCTGTGGAGCGGTGGATTGATCAGGTAGACCTGGCGCGCATGACCGGGATCGTTATCCCGGCCTATTTTTCGGCCAAACCATCGGATGAATTGGTAAGTCATTTGCTTTGGATGACGCTGGGCGACTGCCCCGCCTATCTGCCCCTCGATCACATCTGCGTGGTCGTAGATGGCGACCCGCGCACCGAGCGGCTCTTGGTTCAATTGCGCGATGCGATGCTCGCTCAGCACGGCGCGACGTTCCACATCCTATCGCTGCTCGAAAACCGGGGCAAACTATGGGCAATCAAAGCAGGGGTCTCGCTGCTGCTGGAAGCTAACCCTGCGCTGACCTATTTCACCATTCGTGACGGCGACGGCGACCACGCCATCGCCGAAGTGCCCGCGCTGGTGCGCGCCGCACTACACCTGACCGACGCTTATGGCCATTCCAACGTAATCGTCATCGGCGCGCGACGCAGCCGCCACCACCCGATGGGCTGGCTGCGCGGCGAGATGGAAACGCTGCTCGACTGGGTCAACCTCGACGCTCTGGCCTATACTCTAGCGCGACAGGGACGCGCGCTCGATCTGGCGCATTGCGTAGGCCGAGGCGCGGTGCCCGACCTGAGCAGCGGGTTCAAGGTGTATGGCCGCCAGATCGCCGAGGAGCTGTTTGTGCGTCAAGAGCCGAGTTATGCGTCGCTCACTCCTAACGATTACTGGCATTATGGCCCAGAAACGGCGACCATCACCGAGGCCATGTTGACCGGCGCAGTGATCGCCGAAAAGTTACGTTTGACCTGGGATGGCCAGCCCACCACATCGTTCGGCGAGTTCAAGCAGTTAACGCTCTACGGCGAACTGTTGGCCTGGGTTTTCGCCCGGCTAGAGATCCCCGTCGCCGTAGCCGCACAATTGTACGATAACCATGCGCCCGATTCGATGTTGCGCACTACCGCGCAGGGAATCGAGATGCTTGCTGCGCTGCGGCGCTACGCGCTGGAAAAAACAGCGGCCTGGCGGGGAGATCGCAAACCGATCCCCGACGCCAAGCCGCCCATGCCGTTTATGTGACGATCCGAAGAGATAGTCTTTCCTGCCGATTACAGCAACGCCGCAGCTACTTTGCGGATACCCTCGGCGGTCATGTCGGCATCCTCGCGGGTAAAGTATTGGTCTATGAAAATCATTATCGCTCGGCCCAGATAATCCAGCGATTTGGGGCATTGATCACGCGTATAGCCCTTGACGTCACCCTTGTAGAATGGACTTTTCCAAGGCGCGCGCCGATCCTCAGCTAGGCCGCTGACCATGAACGGGCCATTGGCATAGAGGTGCCGGGCGGGGATCGAGTTGTCATAGCTCGTACCGCAGCGGATATTCTCGGCGTTGAGCGCCTGGGCAAAGCGTTTGGCCAGATCAGCAGTAGGCGCGTAGAATGTTAGCGTAATACCGCACTCGCCGCCCGGATCGGGCACATCTTGAAGCGCAAGCCCTCGTACATCGGCGATGCCTTCGACGATGTGATTCTTGACGGCGCGGCAACGGGAAAGGATCGAGTCGAGCCGATCGCGCTGCGCCCAGACCAACGCCGCCGCCAACTCGGAAAAGCGATAGTTTTCTCCCGAGATCACATAGTCATAGTGGCGGTTATCCACCCCTTCCCAAAAACGCGCCGCGCAGTCGTGCTGCATCCGGGCGCGGTCGTATAATATCGGGTCATTGGTGACTACCAGCCCGCCCTCGCCCGAGGTGATGATTTTGTACTGTTGAAAGCTGAAACAACCCATCGCGCCGAACGTGCCCAAGTAGCGGCCCTTGTACTTGGCGCCGTTCGATTGCGCCACATCCTCCACTACGAGCAGGTTGTGTTTCTTGGCCACTGCTATGATCTCATCCATACGCGCCGGGATGCCGCGCATGTGGACGGGCACAATGGCTTTGGTATAAGGCTTGACTTTATTTTCCAGATCCATCGTATCCATATTGAGTGAAGCATCCACCTCGGCGATAACCGGTACCGATCCGGAAGCGATCACCGCCGCCGCTGTAGCTACATAGGTGTAGGCCGGGATAATGACCTCGTCACCGGGGCCGGCGTCAATGCCAAACATAGCGCAGATCAGCGCCGCCGTGCCGCCGCTTACGCCCAAGGCGTACTGGCAGCCCAAGCGTTGGCGGTACCACGCCTCGATTTTGGCGGCTTCCGATTCAGCCTCACCCTCGGCCAGGAAGCGGAACAGGCGCTTTTTGTTGAGTACGTTCAGCACAGCCTCGATTTCGTGCTGGTCAATCTCCGATGAACCGTGAAAGCCGCCGCGCAGCGGCGTAGGTCGCACCGGCGCACCGCCTTCGATAGCCAACTTGTTTGCCATTGAGATGCCCCTCCTTACACCGTATAGAAACGCTTTGTCGCCAATGGACGCTCGAACCTAGCCTTTGAGGGCTGCGACAATTGCCGCGATGAATTGCGGATTCGTGCCGCAACAGCCGCCCACCAGTCGCGCGCCCAACGCCACAAATTGATGCGCGTATTCTGCCATCTGCTCTGACGTTACATCCCACACCGTCTTGGAGCCTTCGCCTAGTTGCGGAATGCCCGCATTCGATTGGGCGATCAGCGGCAAGGTTGTGGCGTCTTTCATCGCAGTCAGCGCCGAGAGAATAGCTTGTGGCCCCTCGCCGCAGTTTGCACCTACCGCGTCGGCGCCGGCTTCTTCGGCGCGGCGAGCTGCGTCGGCGGCGCGCCCGCCCATCATCGTGCGCCCTTTGGTGTTGAACGCAAAGGAGCAGAATACGGGCAATCGGCAGTGCGACTTGGCAGCGCGGATGGCGCAACAGGCCTCTTCGATGTCAATATAGGTTTCCATCAGAATCAGATCGGCCCCTGCTTCGGCGACGATCTCGATCTGCTCAGCGTAAGCGGTTTCAGCATCGGCGATGGATAAGTCGCCATAAGGCTCCAGCAGTTTGCCCGTCGGCCCGATGTCGGCAGCCACCCAAGCCTGATCCCCTGGCGGTTGAGTTCGGCCAGGCGATCCTGTAAGCCCGCCTCGACCATGCGAAAACGGTTGCCACCCAACGTATTGGCCGTCATCACCTGGGCGCCGGCGGCAAAATAGGCGTTGTGCACCGCCAGAACAGCATCGGGATGCTCGGCGTTCCAGACCTCCGGCAGCGTTCCGGGAGGCAAGCCTTGGGCTTGTAGCATAGTGCCAAAGGCTCCATCGGCGATGACGACCTCGCCGCGTTTCAACACATCCAAAATACTCTCGCGTGACATGAATGTTCTCCGTTCTTATAGTGTGACGATCTGATAGCCTTTTTCGACAAAAGGCGTCAGGCTGACATGCCCAAAAGCGTCGTTGATGAGCGGCAATTCGAGCAGCTCAGCAGCCTCTACCGCGCGATGAGCCACTGCGCAACCCCGACATGCCCCCACGATCAGCCCCTCACCCTTGACGGTGTTGAACATCTTGCGCAGCGAATGCTCGGGCTTGGCCAAAGCGGGCAGCCATTTGAGCGAGTTACCCTCAAAAACGATGGCCGCCTCCCCTCCCTTCTGGGCAACGTCGCGCGCAAAGATAAAAGCATGTTGCAGCTTGCACGGCATCTCGGGGCCGGCAAAGAGCAATAACATGACCTTGGCGCTCATCGAAAGCCTCCTTTTCGCAAAAGCGAAACACTGGTCTATTGTACGTTGCTCGTATGATCCTGGCAAGCGCTATTTGCAAGCTTGCGCGCCGTGCAACGTGTGCTAAAATGCGCCCATGAGCAAACTACCCAGTCGAACCCGTGCGCTCGGCGACTTGGGCGAGCGCTTGGCGTGCGATGCGCTCGCTAAACGGGGCTACATCCTGGTCGAGCGCAACTGGCGCTGCGCCGAGGGGGAGGTAGATATAATCGCCCGCGACGGCGCCGTTTGGGTCTTTGCCGAGATCAAGACGCGGCGCGGGTGTAATGCGGGCTTGCCTGAAGACGGGCTAACGCCTCACAAAGCGGAGCGCCTAGTGCGTTTGGCGCAAGCCTATTTAGCAGCGCATGACCTATACGAAGTGGACTGGCGGATTGACTTCGTAGGCATCGAATTGGATGGGTTGGGCGCAGTCAAACGGATGAATATCGTGCCAGGCGCGGTGGTGGGGTAGCGTGGGGTTGAGCGAAGCTAAGGTTCTGGTCATCGTAGGGCCAACGGCGGCCGGCAAGACAACGTTGGCGATCCGTTTGGGGCAGCGATTCGGCGGCGAGGCGATCTCGGCGGATTCGCGGCAGGTCTATCGATATATGGATATTGGCACAGCCAAAGCGACGCGCGAAGAGCAAGCCGCTCTCCCTCACCCCCTGATAGACATCGTGGATCCCGACGAAGAGTTGACGCTTGCCCACTATCAAGACCTAGCCAACGCTGCTATCGAGCAAATCTGGGCGCGGAGTAGGTTGCCAATCTTGGTAGGCGGCACTGGTCTTTATGTGCGCGCCGTAACAGAAGGTTGGACGGTGCCTGAAGTAGCCCCCGATTTGGCGCTGCGCGAGCGTCTTCAACGTGAGGCAGAACAACAAGGCGTTGAGGCTTTGCACAGCACCCTGGCTACGGTGGATCCATTAGCAGCCCAACGTATTGACGCGCGCAATGTGAGGCGCGTCATTCGCGCGCTCGAAGTCTATTATAAAACAGGCGCGCCAATTTCGAATCTTCAATCCAAAGACCCACCGGGCTATCGCTTGCTCAAGATTGGGCTGACGATGCCTCGCGAGGCCCTGTATGCGCGGATCGATGCTCGCATTGACCGCATGATCGCGCAAGGGTTAGAAAATGAAGTGCGAGCATTGGTAGCGCGTGGCTACGGGTACGACTTGCCATCTATGTCTGGGCTAGGATACCAGCAGATCGGCCAATATCTGCGCGGCGAGTTGAGCCGCGACGAGGCCATTGCGCTCATCAAACGGCATACACGCCGTTTTGTGCGTCAGCAGTACAACTGGTTTCGCCTCACTGACGGCGCCATTCACTGGTTCGATGCTAACCAACTCGACGAACGCGCCGTGGATGATCTCGTGCGCGCCTGGCTTGCCTGAGTTTATTTGACGAGGGATGTATGGGGCATCTGTTCAAGAGTAGAGGGCCATCCAATACCAGCTCTGTCTCAGTGATCTTGGCCTTCCTAGCGCTTATTGCGGTCTTGGGCGCGTTCAATTGGCTGCAAAAGCGTAACGCGCCCGAACCTGCCACGGCAACGCTGTTGGTGCTGGCGGGCGAGGCTACTGTCACCCGCGCTGACGCTGGCGCCGTCCCAACGCTCAAGGTGGGCGAATCGGCCACGCTACAACGCAGCGACCGTGTGCAAACGAACGCGGACGGCAAGGCCAGGCTCACTTTTAGCGGAGGAGAAACGACCGAGTTGGGAACGAATACCTCGCTCGACATCCTGGAGCTACACCAGACCGCTGTGTCGCGCTCCCTGGTAGTAGTTCTAGCGCTAGACGAGGGCCGCACACTGACGCGCATTCGTCATATGCTGTTCCAGGATATGCAGTTCCAAATCCAAACCGCCGTCGCCGCCGCCCAAGCCAGCGGCACCGTATTCCGTGTAGATGCGCTCGAAAAGGGCTATACCCGTATAGAGGTTTACGACGGGAGTGTGCGGGTCGAGATGGGGGAGCAGACGCTTAATCTAGCAGCCGGGCAAGGGGTTGATGCCCGTTTTGGGCAGGCGCTCACTCCCATCGCTGTGGCGATTACTACGCCGCTGGATGACCCGGTGATCACGCCGGCGCAACCCGCGGCCACATCATCGGCGCCGGCAACGTTGACCATCCAGCAACAGACGCTCTTTCCGCCCGTCATTACACCCACGCGCCCTGGCGATCAGTTCACAATCTATACTGTCAAACAAGGCGATACACTCTCCAGCATCGCCCGACAGTTCGGCGTCTCATGGAAAGTGATCTATGAGGCGAACAAGAACGTGCTGAGCAGCCCAGAAAGCATCAAGCCCGGCCAGGAATTGCGCATTCCCAAGTAGCCGCCCCACCTATTTTTGAATCAGCGGCAAGTGCAGCCATTCGCGCGATGGAGCGATCGTGCCTTCGCGTGTGGGGGTACAAGTCACTGAGACCACCGGCGTAAGCGTAGGCGTCATAGTCAGGGTCGGCGTCACGCTATTCGTTGGTGTTGGCGTTACCTGCAAGGGTTGCGGCGCGCTTTCACTGAGGGTGCCTGCCACATCACGGATACGGCAGCGAAGATGAGTGCCCGGCTGCTCCGGCGCAGTCAACGCCACGGGCGTGGTGGTTCCGGCTGGTTGTTCCAGACCGAGCATATTCCAATCGCTCCATGTCATCCCCCCATCGGTCGAGATCGCCCAAGCGGCGGTGGTTGTATCCAAGCCCGAGGCGATATCTTGAACCCAGGCAGTGCGTCCGCTGAACTCGATCCATTGCGGCGCTATCGTATCGAGGCCCACCGTCACTGCGCGATCCAATGTGTTGCCAGCGGCATCTACAAAGCGCACCACTATATCTTGCGCGCCCTCTATAGAGCGAATATTCCAGGAAAGCGACGGGGCAAATGCTTGCGGCGCAGAAAAGACCGTCACTCGATCCAAGTAGAGATCGCCCTGGGCGCGAAAAGTGGTGCGAAACTCGACGCCGTCGCTAGTATCGGGATCGTCGCAAGTGGGCGAGGCGTCCTGATACGGTAATTCCAGCCGAAACTCTTCATAGGTACTTACTCGTCCGAAATCGGCCCCTACGATGGGCGCAGCATCATAGATGCGCAGCCCCTGGTTATCGCATATATCAAGCGTAGCCAGCTCGTTGCCTCCTTGATTGTCTATCGCCTTTAGGCGGAAATAGACCTGATAGTCCCTGCCGACGGGCAATTCGCATGTGTACGGGCCATACCAGGCCCCAGCCGCATCGCTGCCCACGCGGCCCTGCCAGGCCTGGCCGTTGAGCGCGTCAGCATCCTGGACAGCCTGGCCTGTATTGGGTTGGTGGTACAGATCCTCACCCTCCCAAATCCAACCATTGCTGAACTGCACCAATGTCGCATCGGCGCTCTGCAGAGTCAGGCTAATATTTGTGCTGTTACTCCAAGCCGGCGCTGAGGCTATGCCGCTCGGCGGGACGTTATCCACCGTCACGTTCACCTGATCGTCATTCTGCCCACTCGCATTATAAGCCACCGCTCGCAGCACATGAGCGCCCGCCGATTCGTCCAGAGTGTTCCATTTCCACGTGAAAGGCGAGACAGTTGCAATGGCCCTCAAAGCGTCGTCCACATAATACTCGACGCGCTCGACTACGGCGCTGGTATCAAGTGAGCAAGTGGCCACCGCACGCACGAGTTGACCCGCCGTTGGCGCAATAAGGTTCAGGCGCGGCGGCACGTGCGCCATGTCGGCCAACACCTGGGCGCGAAGGATCGGCAACAGGGCATAGGCTTGATCGCCGGGGCAGGCTGTCGCGGCGCAATCGCGATGGCCCATGATCGTAGGCAAGTTTTGGTCTATAAAATAACGCTCTTCGGTGGGATGAATATAATGGTCGGTGCACTGCCAAGCCAAGAATTCGGCCAGACTATCTTGCATAGCAATGGGCACAGCGTTATTCTGATAGTCGCCGATCAACGCCACCCCGATACTGCCCCAGTTGTAGCGCAAGGCGTGCCCCCCTACTACACCCGGGCCGCCCGCCCGGCCCTCATACACGTTGCCCAAATGATCCACCAAATAGTTGTAGCCGATGTCGCCCCATTCGCGCACAACAGCATGATAGTAGTAGATGGCGCGCACGATGGCCGCCGGATCCACGCCGCCATCCTCGGTGACAGTATGATGCACGATGATTGCGAGAGGGTCGCGATATGCGGGCGCGCATGTCATCAGGCTTTCGTCGGCGCCCCAACCACTCCGCGCATTGACGATGGGGCGGCCGGCAGCGATCTGTCGGCTCGCCGCCAATTCCGACGCCGTGGGGCCAGAACGCGAATCTATGCATACCAATCGAACGTTATGCAACGTAGGCGAGGTTGAAGTCGTTTGGAATCGCGCGCGATATTGCACCCACGACGCTTGCCCAAACAGAATATCGGATGTGTAGAGATGATGGCGTCCGGGATCGTCTTCCGCCGGCGGCAGCGACTTCCAATCGCTCCACACAACGCCATCGGCGCTGATGCGGGCTTCGAGGGCGAGCGAGGCCCCTGTCGGAATCTCGGCATACCAGGTGAGCGCCAGCCCCACAAAAGGAACAGGCGCGGGCAAGGCCGCCGACGTGTAAACACCCCCAGTACGATCCGTTTCCAGGGCCAGCGCTCCGTCGCCCATCGCGGTTACACGCGTACCATTATGAGAACCAGCCGACCAATCATTTGCCGTTGAATGGATGATGCTATCGGCCAGCACACCCTCAGCAGCAGGGGCAGGCGCTGGCGTGGGAGTTAACGGGTCAGCAGCGCTCACTTGCGGCCCAGCGTTCTCGCCGCTCACGGGCAATCGCGAGATGTTCCCGTAGCCGTCATCGAAATAGACATGATACAAGTGGCTACCCGCAGATAAACGAGTTTTATAGCGATACGTTTTTGAGGTTGTCCCACCTGGCACACGCGCTAAGCTATAGCTACGCCCATCAATCACCACATTAGCTACAGCGGGGAATACGCTAGCGTTGCCCGAATAGATCGCTTCGAAGGAGAAAAGCGTGTTGGTATCGCCAGCGGCCGGCTGCGCTGAAACCGCCGTCGCCTGGCCAGTCGTGGGGGCCTCGACCAGGATGCCGGTATAATAGTGTCTGAGTATATCGGCATAGCCTACGCCTTGCAGCGCCAAAGCGCGCGCGCCTTGCTGGCACATTCCCACGCCGTGACCGTATCGGGTCGTATAGCCGCACGGGCAGCTTACGCTGCGGCAATAAGGCAGATAGCCGCCCCATACGTCTTCCGAATTGCGCGTGTGCCCATCGCAATGGGCAAAGAAGAAGGCGCTGATGATGGCGCTATTGTAAGTGCCGACGATGCCATGCGTATCATTCACCGCCTGATCAGTGGTGGCATAGTGCATTGCGTCCCAAACTTGGCAATGCACCGTGGTGCACACGTCGGCCCCTACGTCGGCGTGCGCGCGACGCGTGGCGGCATAGCTGCGCGCCGCCACCGCCTGGGCGCGCAGCGCCTCAATGGGCCATGAAGGGGGAACCTCGTGCGGCACAACCCCTTTGAGATATTCATCCATCTCCATCGTCACGACCGAGCCGTCGGGCATCAGCACGCGAATGGTAGCAGGCACGCTGACGGCTGTCGTTATGCCATAGCCCCGCTCCAGGTCAGCGGCATCTTTTGGGCCTTCTTGTACCGGCTGCTCAAACCGCTTTTCGATAGCTTGGACCTCTTTAGGGCTAGGCTCCGTGGGAAACATTTCCAAGTCTAAAACGGTTATCTTTTGGTCGGCTACTCGCCAGCCAGTACGGGTCATATCAATATAGCCCGCCGCCTCGACGTTCACGTCATAGATGCCATCGGGCAGCAGTAGAGTATAGCGCCCTTCTGCATCCGTGACAGCGCTTGCGTCAGCGACGCGCACTATCGCGCTTACGATGGGTTGACCATTGGCATAATTGGTTACCGCGCCCGACAATCCTCCACTTTGCATCTGAGCCGACGGCAGCGCCAGCGGCAACGCATATAACACCAGGCATATCGGCAACGCCAAGAGTAACAAACGTTTGACGCTCATTCCTTGTTCCTATCCTCTTGACCCAGGCTGGACGCAAAGTGGTGCGCCTGGCGAGTGGGTTCGGGCAGGCGATACCCACAGCCACAGCCTAGCACGATCTCCAGAGCGCTTTCCAGACGCATTTTGTGCCCCACCGATACGAACATGGGCTTAACTCGGGCGCGGGTGCGTAACACGGCGCCGATGATCTCATCATGATCGCGCAGCCAGGCATGGTCGCCGCGCTCTGGCCCCGGCTCGTCATAAACGCCAGATAGGCGCGACTTGGCGCAACCAATGGTGGGGTGATCGAGCAACACACCTAAATGCGCGGCGATGCCCAATCGGCGCGGATGCGCGATGCCTTGCCCATCGAACATCAATAGATCGGGGCGCACCGACAGGCGCGCCAGCGCATCGAGGATGACGGGCGCTTCGCGAAACGAGAGTAAGCCGGGGATATAGGGGAATGTCACCGGTCGCTCGGCAGCGACGCACTCTATCACCGTCAATTCGGGATAAGTGAGCACCACTACCGCCGCACGAGCCACCTCCCGCACAATACCCACATCCACGCCGGCCACCCAACGCAAAGACGTCAGAGTGTCAGCAGAGATAACCCGGCTGGCCAATTCGCGCTGTAGAGCAATCGCTTGCTGAGGGCCAAGATCCCAGGGATGATTCAATACAGGGGCTAACATTGGCCTCCCAATCGCTAATCTGCCCGCGCTGTAGCACTAAACCTCGGCTATTTTACCCCAAAGCCGCCGGCGTGTCATTTGCTGTTCGACTCAATCGGGTAGCGCCGCGCAAAAAAGGGATAGATGTCGGCGGCTTGTTTCACCTGCCCCAGATCCCAATGGATAGCGCTGTCCACAATCATCATCGCGGATTCTTGGGGACCACCTAACCCGCCGTGACAAGCCCATAAATCCTCAAAGCATGAAACTTGCTGTTTTTCTGGATTATAACTTCCCATCAGGATCAGGTCTCCGGAATGGGGAAAGCGCGCCAACCGCGCCAGTTGAGCAGCGGCCAACTTGGGATCGGGCATCAAACGCAATGGATCGTTGCCCTCCACGTGGTAGCCGCCATCTAGCGAGAGCACCCCCTCGCGAGACATGACGATCACCTGGTCGCCCTCACGACCGATGACCAGCCAGATGCCTGGATGAGCCGCCAAATCGCTGACCAAATGAGCATAGAGAGCTGTAATCTCGCTCAAATCCATCTGCTTGGAAAGCGCATTGAAATAGATGTGCGCCAACGATCCTGAGTTGCGCACCACGATATCGGTGCGGCGAAGGGGGTCCCAATCCAGGATCTCTTCGTGGTTCTGTCGGATACGATCAATGACCAGTTTGCGCGTCTTGCGCACGGTGTATGAGAGCGGGGGCCGGATATTCGCCTCAATCGCGGCCAACTCATCGGCCAGGAACATCTCTTGGGGAGATTCGCGTTGTTCGGCGCTGCTCGGCTCGTTCAGCAACGCCGCACCGCCCACCAGATCGCGGATCAGTTCGCCCAGCGTCTGCCCATACTCGAGCTTAAATGGTACTGCGGAGGTGATGCCGTGATCGGAGAGGATATAAAGGTCGTACTCGCGGGTGAGCGCCAGGCGGCGGAGCAAGTCAATTTGGCGGATGCGTGCGTCAATGGCGTGAAGGGCGCGCAACGTGGGCTTGGCCAATGGGCCGTAGTGATGCGCCAGTTCATCATACCCATAATACGTCGTATAGATTGCCGGCATACCACGATAGACATCCACCATCACCGCAAAGGTTTGGATTTCGCGAAATACCACATTAGCCATCACTCGCAAAAAAGGAAAGTTGCGCTCCAACGGGCGAGGGTTGCGTCGGCGCAGAAACGCCGATGTGCGTTGAACCAAGTCGGTGAGATACTCCCAGATCGCCAACGCCAGTGTTTTGAATGAGCGAAATGGATTGAGGGCAAATAGCAAAAAGAACCCCATCCCGCGCACGCTCTCAAAAAAGCGCTTTCGATTCCAGGCCCCTAACGTGAACATCGAAAGCGAAGCGTCGCCATCGAACATATTCATAAAGCTGGAGCCGCCTGTGAGAATGCCCGGTCGCCCCGCCGATACTCGATCCTGAATCGCCTTGGCAGTTTTGGGCAGCTTGCAGAGCACCGGCTCGCCAGTGGCTTTGTCGTACCAGCGAAAAGCGGGGATATCGTCGTTGTTGCCAAACATAATGCCCGCCTGGACAGCGGGCGTGGTGCAAGGCAACCCTGTGTTCCAACGGCGCAGCAGGTACTCGCCGCGCCGCAATAGGCGCTGAAGATATGGAGCGTACCCCAGATCTAAGGCTGAAAGCAAATGGGGATGAGAGAGGCCATCAATCTGGATCACAATAAACCCACGCCGTGGCGAACTGGCCATGCGCGGCAATCCCAGACGCCGCGCAATCGCAGCGTATTTTTTGGAATAGTAGGTACCCAAGAGCGCCGCAATAACATCAAGCGTTGCCTGCGCGAGGTAGGCGACCCAAGCGTGTAAAGTGCTCATCGGCGTCTGAGTGTGAGGGTGTGAGCCACAAGACGGCTCACGTTTCTAGAACCGAGTTGTCGCCGCCGAACGGATTAGCGACGTAACGGTCGGCGTTCCAGTCGTTTTGCCAATCTGTCCGGTTCACCAGATAGCGGAATTGAAAGACCTTGCCCTGCTCTAGCTCCAGAGTGATTTGCCAGCAATCGTCTCCTCGCGTGCGGGTGAGCGGATGCGATTGACGATTCCAGCCGTTGAAATCGCCTACCAGGTGAACAGACTCGGCCCATGTGCTGGCAGGCATTCTAAAGGTTACTGATACGGTGTTAGGTTTAGTTCCAGCACGTTTGATGATCATTGGCGACTCCCCACTGACGACGGTGTCTGCAAGGTGCGCCTTGGCAGAAAAAGGGTGCGATGGCCCCACGCGGTGGTATCTGGCGCAGGTAATGTCATTATACAGATGATCTGCCCGTCGCGCAAGGTAATTTTGTTAGTTGACAGTCCTCGATGCTCATGCTATGGTTGTGCGACTTTTATATGAGGAACAAAAGGATGCCTCACGAGACCTTTCGCTTCAAGACGCTCGACGAGCTATCGGCCAAGATCGCCGAATTGAATCTCGACCTGCCCATGACAAACGATCTTAGCCCATTGGCCAGGCGCGTGGCCATCGGGCGCAAAGAGACGCCCAATGCGCTGGCCATTCACCCAATGGAAGGTTGCGATGGCGCCGCTGACGGCAAGCCTGATGAGTTGACCATCCGTCGTTACCTGCGCTTTGCGCGCGGCGGGGCGGGGTTGCTTTGGTTCGAGGCCACGGCGGTGCTTCATGAGGGTCGGGCCAATCCCCGCCAGCTTTGGCTCGCGCCGCAAAACGTCACAGCGTTCGCTACCATGCGCGAACAAGCCCTTGCGGCGGGCAAAGAAGCGAACGGCCTGGCCTATGAGCCGTTTACGGTGTTGCAGCTCACCCATTCGGGGCGTTATTCTCGGCCCGATGACAAACCTGCGCCCATGCTGGCGCATCACGATGGCATACTGGACGATGTGCAAAAGCTGTCGGCAGATCACCCCCTAGTGAGCGACGATTATCTGGATCGCTTACAAGACACTTATGTCGAGGCGGCGCGCCTGGCTTACCAATGCGGATTCGATGGCGTGGATATCAAGAGCTGCCACCGCTATTTGCTTTCCGAGCTGCTGGCCGCCCACACCCGACCGGGGCGTTATGGCGGCTCGTTCGAGAATCGCACGCGCTTCCTGCTCGATGTGGCGCGTCGTGTGCGCGCCGAGGTTCCAGGGTTAGAACTCACGATTCGCATGAATGTGTACGACGGCCATCCCTACCCGTGGGGTTGGGGGGTGAGCCAGCACGATCCCGCCATCCCCGACCTGACGGAGCCACTGCGTCTCATCGGCCTATTGCGTGAGGTAGGCGTAACGCTCATCAACGTCACGGCAGGCAATCCCTACTTTACGCCGCACATCAATCGGCCTTTTGATCGCAATGTGACCGGCGGCTATACGCCCGACGAGCACCCACTGGTGGGTGTGACTCGGCTAATCCACCTGGCGCGCCAGATCAAGCAGGCTTATCCCGATGTGGTCATCATCGGCGCGGGCTATTCCTGGCTGCGACATTACCTCGGCAATGTCGCAGCTGGCGTGCTCAAGCAAGGTTGGGCCGATATGGTGGGCGTGGGGCGCGAAGCGTTCGCCTATCCCGATTTCGCCCGCGACTTGCTGCTCAGGGGAGAGATGGATCGGCGCAAGGCGTGCGTGGCGTGCAGCCGCTGCACCCAGATCATGCGCGACCATGGATGCTCGGGGTGTGCGGTGTTCGACAAAACGATCTACGGGCCGATCTATGAACAAGGACGGGCAAACCACTAACGTCAGAGGGGCGCTCGCGCGCCCCTCTTTTTCATGCACAGCAAAACGTGCTCCAACCAGGCGTTACACCAATCCTTTGTCCTTCAGCCCGAACCACGCGATAGGGTTATCGCGCAGCAGCCATTGCCCTAGCACAAGTGCGCGCGCCGTGTTCATCTCGCCGTCATGCACCTTGTCGGCCAGCGTCCGCGCGATGTTCTCCTTGGCCATGATGGCGTGGCCATACGTACCCTCGACAAAGATGAAATCGCCGCCAAAGCCATGGATCTTGTTGGCGGGCACCGCATCGAGGAATTCGCTCAAGGCGCGTCGCCCCGCCGCCGGGTTGATGATCCACATCCAGCAAAAGTCAATCGCCACGTTGGCGAAATTCTTGGCCAGCGTGAGCAACTCTTCTTGATACGGATAGCTGATATGATAAATGTCGAACCGTACTTGCGGATAGCGGAAGAACAGATTGCTCAACAACGCCGCCCGCGAGTTGCGGATGGTGTTGCCGTTGCCCTCCTGCAACCCTGTGTGGAACTTGACCACCAAATTATGCTTGGCGCACTGCTGTAAGCTAAAGTGAACGAGATAGTCTTGGATCGCCATTACCTCGTCGCGGGTGAGCCAAGGGCCATTACGCTCCCAGCCGGCGTTGAGCGCCTTGATGAAGAGCGGCTCGACTTCGTTCTTGGCTCTTTCGGGGAAAATCAGCGGGCGTTCGTAGGCAATGCCATATTTCAGCGCGCTGGCTTGTTGTGCGTAAGCAGCGAAACGTTCCTCGATAGCCTCCAAATAGTCATCAAAGCAGCGAATCTCACGCTCCCAATCTTCCAGCCAGCCCGCCTCTCCGATTCCGGTATAAGGGGAAAGCATATCCTGGATAAACAAGCTCCGGTCGTATTCAGTCGTCCACATCTTGGGCAGCGGCCCAAAGCGGTCGAGCCGGTTCCAAAGCGCCACGGCCACACCCGCCTTGTCGAACACCTCGCGGTAAAAGCCGGGGCGGCAGTTGGCGGCCATTTTCGCCGATAGCGGTTCCACCGTCTCGGCGCTGAGGCCATCCAGGTCGTAAAGGTCGCGGATGGCGATCTCTAGACAGCGGGCATAGCCCGTGTTACGGATGGCGTCCCAATAAGGGGCCATCAAGCGCCATTTGTCGCTGGGGCTGAGTTGCGCGTCAGTTTGGATCTGCTCCATATCTTTCGGCGATAAGCCGGCTGAGACCAAGTCACAATTGGCATAGTGCAAAAAAAGCCGTCCAAAATCCACGTGCGCCGAAGCGAACTCGGCCTCGGTATCAAGGTGTTCATGGGTGTCTACAATGCGCACGGCGTCGAGCGATTGGCGGATGTCACTTTCCAGCGCGAGATCTCGTGTCATTGTTGTCTCCTTTTCATTCTAGCACAGCGCCGCGCGTGGCGGGGCCAACGTTGCGGCGATAGCGTTCCAAAAGCGAGCCCGCCGGCAGGCGCGTGGCCTCGGGCAGAGTCCAGCGTGCACGGCGCTCGGCCAGCACACTATCCGATACATGCAACGTAACTAAGCCCGCCGGGATATCCACAGTAATGAGATCGCCCTCCTGCACCAACGCCAGCGGCCCACACAAATAGGCTTCGGGCGTCACATGGCCCACACAAGCGCCCTGCGTGGCCCCCGAAAAGCGTCCATCGGTGACCAGCGCCACAGATTTGCCCAACCCCATGCCGATGATCGCCGACGTGGGCATGAGCATCTCGCGCATCCCTGGGCCGCCCTTTGGCCCCTCATAGCGAATAACAACCACATCGCCGGCTTGCACCCGGCCGCCCAAGATAGCTGCGAGAGCTGGCTCCTCTTTGTCGAACACACGCGCCGGGCCGGTGTGCGTCATCATTTCCGGCGCTACAGCGGCGCTTTTGACCACGGCTCCATCGGGGGCCAAGTTGCCATGCAAGATAGTCAGGCCACCCTTTTGGTGCAGCGGCGACTCGAAGGGGTGGATCACCTCGCTATCGGCGATCTCGCGCCCTGCGATATTTTCGCCCATTGTGCGGCCCGTCACCGTCAAGCATTCAGGATGCACCCGTTCATGTTTGAGCAACTCGTTCATCAGCGCGGGCACGCCGCCGGCGTCGTAAAAATCACGGGCAAAATGCTTGCCCGCCGGTTTGAGCAGCACCAGGTGTGGCGTGCGTTCGGCTGCCTCTGTGAACTTGTCCCAGGGTAGTTCCAACCCCGCCTCACGCGCGATAGCGGGCAGGTGCAACGTTGTGTTAGTCGAGCCGCCGATGGCCATGTCCACTGCCAGGGCGTTCTCGAACGCCGCCATCGTCATAATGTCACGAGGAAGGATTTGGCGCGCAAACAGATCCATGATGAGATGCCCTGCCTGCCGTGCCAGCGCCACGCGCGCGCCGAAATGGCTGGGGATCATGGCGCCATCTGTGGGGTTCATACCCAAAGCTTCGGCCATGATATTCATGGTATTGGCCGTGCCCAGCATGGCGCACGAACCAGCGCCCGGATCGGCGGTATGTGCGAATGCCTCTAATTCTTGCTCGCTCATCAGCCCTTTCGCCACCGATGCTTCCATTTCCATCAGGTCGGTGTAACAGGCTTGACGCCCCCGAAAGCAGCCGGTATCCATCGGCCCGCCTGAGACCATAATCGCAGGAATGTTTAACCGCGCGGCGGCCATCAACATGCCGGGGGTAATTTTGTCGCAATTGGTGAGCAGCACCATCGCATCCAGCGCATGAGCTTTGATCATCAGCTCGATGGAATCGGCGATCAGCTCACGGCTAGGCATAGGCATCTTCATGCCCACCAAACCAGTAGCAAGGCCATCGCATACGGCTATAGAAGGAAACTCGACCGGCGTGCCGCCAGCTTCGGCAATGCCCAACTTGATGGCCTGACACAACGGTTGCAAGTGAATGTGGCCAGGCACCAGTTCATTGAACGAATTGACTACCGCGATCAGCGGCTTGTTCATGTTCTCGGGCAACCAGCCCATCGAATAGAGCAATGAGCGGTGAGTGGCGCGGTCAATGCCCACCACCATCTGTGAGCTGCTGCGCGGGCCGCGAGGTTGATCGGGATCGAATAGCATTAGCAAGTCCTTTCGACAATGTGGCCATACAACCGAGATATGAACCTCTGGTAGAAATTCCAATGCAGTATATCACAAAACGGGCGCCCGCGTGATGCGCGAGCGACCGTTCAAACAACTGAACAGAGCCTTACTCCTCTCGCAATACCGCCCCCTTGAGCGCCGGCTCTACGTGCTTCACATAGCGAGCCATGTAACCCGATTTGATGCGCGGTTCGGGCGGCTGCCACTGGGCCAAGCGCACCGAGATCTCGCTTTCGGGCAAGAGCAAATCAATCTGTTTTTTGTGCAGATCGATGCGGATACGGTCGCCGTTGCGGACGGCGTTGATCGGTCCACCCAGCGCGGCTTCGGGCGTGACCATACCGATCAACGGGCCGCTGGAATTGCCCGAATAGCGTCCGTCGGTGACGAGATACACCTTTTCGAACATACCATGCGCTTGCAAAACCCAACCCATCGGCCCTTGTTCGGGCATCCCTGGCCCGCCGACAACGCCCTCATTGCGGATCACCAACACCTCGCCTTCGCGATAGTTGTGCGCGGCGATGTCGTCGAGCGCGGCCACTTCCGAATCCCATACGCGGGCCGGTCCCTCGAACACGAACATGGAGCGCGGCACGCCGCCTGTGCGCACCACCGCGCCTTCAGGCGCCAGGCTGCCGTGCAACAGATTCAGGCCGCCAGTGGGCATCAAAGGATCATCCAAGGGGCGCAATACGTCCGGGTTGGATCGCGCATCCCAATTGACCTCGACCTCAGCCAATTCCTCACCCAGGGTGCGCCCACTGACAGTGAGCACATCCAAATGCAACAGCGGCGACAGCACTTTCATTACTGCCGCGATGCCGCCAACAGCCTCTAGCTCGTCCAGGCCATAAGGGCCATTGGGCTGGATATGGCACAAATAAGGCGTCGCATCGCTGATGCGGTCGAAATCCTCCGCCGTGATGGTGATGCCCAACTCGTGTGCGATGGCGGGAATGTGGATAAAACTGTTGATCGAGCCGCCGATGGCCATATTGACGCGGATGGCGTTCTCGAACGCCTCGCGAGTCAGAATGTCTGATGGCTTGACGCCGCGATGGATCAGTTTGACCAGCGCCGCGCCGCTTTGCTGCGCCAGTATCCGGTGAGGATGCGAATTGCCGAACGTGGTGCCGCTGTGGAAAAGCGCCATACCCAGCGCTTCAGACAGCACTTGCATGGTGAGCGCCGTGCCTAAGCCCACGTTGGGGCACATGCCATGGCCCATGCCCCCGCCCATGAACACTGCCGGTCGGTTGACTCGCGCCGCCGCCATCAGCATGGCAGGGTTGATCTTGTCGCAACCTGAGAGGAGCAGCAGGCCATCAAAATGGTGCGCCTTGGCCATCAATTCCACTGTGTCGGCGATATTTTCGCGCATGGGCAAGATGTAGCGATAGCCCGGGTTGGCATTACCGTAGGCGTCGCAGGGCGCGCCCGTGCCAAACTCCATCGGCACAGCGCCCATCTCACGGATGCCTTGCTTGCCGATATCGGCCAGTGTGCGAAGGTGCAAGTGGCCCGGCGTCACCTCAGTGAAACTATTGGCGATGCCCACCAGCGGCTTGTCCATATCCTCGGCTGTTAGACCGTTCTGGCACATCACATCATACACTACTGGGTAAGCTGGGTGCACGCTCGCCTGCCAAAGCGGGAACTTTTCGCCGCGCCCAGTTCGCTCGCGAATATGCTCGCCAAAACGCCACAAACGGTCGTACTGCTCACGCTTTTTCGCATCCAGGTCACGTTTCTCAACCACAATCTCATCTCCTCAGACAATTTCAGACGAACAATGCGCCAGCCATGCGTTTCAGCATCTCTACGCCGCGCACCTCGGTTTCGTAGAGCGGCAAAAGCGCCCGCACTTGGCCGTCGAACTCACGCCAGACCGTCTCCATATGTTGCGCCTGCATCGCTACACGGTTGCGCACGAATTCGGGCGCATCAGCGCCCACGCTCTCTTTGTCAATCAGCATGTTGACGATCACCCCGCCCACCGGGATGCCGAATTCCTTGAACCAATTGATGAAACGGGTGATGACGGCAATAGGCAAGGCCTCGGGCAGGGTGACGAAATAGAACGATGTGAGTTTGTCGTCGGTCAGCAACGTCTTGGCGCGCCCCATGCGCTCGCGCAGGTTGAGTAGATACTCCATCAACGGGTCTTTTTGTTGTTTACGCTTGGAGTACGAGAGCAATTCGCGCAGGCTCATCGCTTCCTGGCGGCTTTGCACCATCTTGTTGACCCACATCGAATACACGCTCGACATGCCCAGCAATCGGCGGGCGTTGGCCGTCGGCGCGGTATCGAAAACATAGGCGTCATATTGATCCTGGAACATCAGATCAATCATGTTCTCGAACATGGCCGATTCCTCAAAAGCCGGATTCATGGTGGCCGATTCAACAAACTCGTCGGCCTTGGTCTTGACCTCGGCGAATTTGAGGAACCACTCGATCTTTTCACGGATTTCCTTTTTGGATTTTTCGATAGTGTCGTGGGTGTCAATCTCATAGGCCCACAAGTTGGGCGCGCTGGGCACTTCGGTGGGTTTGCCGAACACGTTTTGCCCCAACATGCTGGATAGCGAGTGCACTGGGTTGGTAGAGGCCAGCAGCGTGCGCTTGCCCTGAGCAGCCATCCACAGGGCCGCTGTACCTGCCAACACCGTCTTGCCCACACCGCCTTTGCCGCCAAAGAACACATATTTGAGATTGGGATGCTCGGCAAGATACTGCTTCATCGTCTTTTCGATCATCAGGCGCCTCCAAACATGGCGTTGGCCACTTTTTCGATCATGGGCAGACCCGTGATGTCGCGCTCGAACTCGGGAATGCGCGCCAACACACCGGCGCCAAAAGTATCATCAATCTTGGATAGGTAGCCGCGCTGCATCTCTAAACGATGGCGCAGATATTCGGGGATCTCCTGATTAGCCAACTCGGCGGGAATGACGCGGTTGACGATATAGCCCGCTAGCGGCACATCGAACTTGGCAAACAACCCTGCCGCCTTTTGCGTATCGAGGATAATCATCTCCTCAGGGGTCAGCACAAAGAAAAAGGCTGTCCTTTGCTTATCTGTCAGGATTCCCGAAGAAGTATTGATACGATACTTGATGTATTGCAACTCTTTGAGGATTTGATCCTCCTCGGTTTCCTTGGTACGGCGCATCACAGCTGCTACCTGTTCATATTCGGCCATTTCGGCGCGCAGAGCGGTGATCTTGTCAATCCACTCGTCGTACACCGAAGCCATACTTAGATAATAGAGCGCATGGCCCAGCGGGACCAGGTCGTAGATATAATAGTCGTACTTGCCGCTAACGACGATGTCCACCACCTCATCAAAGATGGCGCTCTCCTCCATCGCCGGCTCGGCGGCGGCGGCCTGGATATAATTCTCGATCTCTTCCGGCACCTTGTCCATGCCGTACATGTCGAGGATCTTTTTGCGAATCTCATCTTGATATTCGCGAATACGGCGATCAGCGTCAATCTCTTGGGCATAGAGATTGGGCATGATCTCCACCGGCCCCTTGCCAAAGATGTTGCGCTCAAAAATATCCGATAGGCTGGCCTGTGGGTCTACAGAAAACACCAGCACCTTGTAGCCCTTTTTCGCCAGCCAATAGGCTGTGGCTGCGCTAAAGGTGGTCTTGCCCAGACCGCCCTTACCGCCGAACATGATATATCGTCGGTCGGGGTTTTGTTCAAAAACAGTACGTAGAGACATGGTTTTCTCCTAGGCGAGGGCATCGGTCAGGTCTTTTTCGCGCAACATGCGACGCTTCCAAGTCGAGATTTGCGGCACGACATAAGGCAACAGACGCAGACTATAATAGGGCGGTAGTATGGGGATGCCCAGCAGATCGCCCATCGTGATGAGAATAAATAAATGCTCCATGCTGCCGCGCGTTTTGAGCGCATAGCGCGCCATATCGTGACCGGCCATACCGTATAGTATGCTTTTCAGGCCATCCATAAAGCTTCGCTTCTTCTCTTCTGGCATGTTATACTCCTTAGTCAATCGGAAAGTACGTT
>CAZYPJ010000036.1:0-4207 GCA_964649365.1 uncultured Anaerolineales bacterium
CTGGGACGATCAATACCTCCTCAAAGTCCTGACCGTCTAGTATGCGTTTGCCCTGGGTGCAACCCACAACCCTGACATTGGCGAGATATAGCCATTCAGGGTACAATAGCAGCGTTCGCGTTGCCTTTTCAACGCCAGATCACAGGGGGGAGATCATGCGCATAGCACTGGATGCCATGGGAAGCGATCGCGCGCCCGGCGTAGATGTAGAAGGGGCCGTGCGCGCCGCGCGGCGCTTTGGGCAAGAGATCATCCTTGTTGGGCGTGAGGAGGACATGCGGCGCGAGTTGGCCCGACACGACACCGAAGGTCTGTCGCTCTCTATCGCCCCCGCCAGCCAGGTCATCGAGATGAGTGAGCATCCTAGCCAAGCCGTGCGCGCCAAACCCGATTCTTCAATGGTGGTGGGTTTGCGCCTGGTACGCGAAGGCCAAGCCGATGCTTTTGTCTCGGCGGGAAACTCGGGCGGCGTGTTGGCAGCCTCATTGGCCAGCGCTGGGCGCGTGGGCCGTATCCGTGGCGTGTTGCGCCCGGCGATCTCCACGGTGCTACCCACGTTGCGCGGTGTAAGCTTGATGCTCGACATCGGCGCCAACACCGATTGCAAGCCCGAATGGCTGGCCCAATTCGCCTTGATGGGTTCGATCTATGCGCAGCAGGTGCTCGGTATCGAAAGGCCACGGGTCGGGCTGCTGGCCAACGGCGAAGAGGAAACCAAGGGCAACGCCACTGTACAACAAGCCCACGGCTTGATCGCCAAACTTGGCTTGAACTTTATCGGCAATGTGGAAGGCAAGGATTGGCCCCAGGGTTTGGCCGAGGTCATCGTGTCGGATGGCTTTGTGGGTAACGTGGCCATCAAAACTGCCGAGGGTGTCGCT
Organism: uncultured Anaerolineales bacterium; assembly: GCA_964649365.1. Taxonomy (GTDB): domain Bacteria; phylum Chloroflexota; class Anaerolineae; order UBA1429; family UBA1429; genus CAZYPJ01. Next base: position 882 of record CAZYPJ010000036.1, read on the forward strand.
GCAATGATGCTGTCGTTGTTGCGCTCCGAGATCAAATCCAGAAAGCTGGCCACTGTGGGCGGCCTGTTGGCCAAGCCCGCCTTCAAAGCGGTAGCGCGCAAGTTGGATTACCGTGAATATGGCGGCGCGCCGTTGCTCGGCGTGAACGGCGTCGTCATCATCGCTCACGGCCGCTCTGACGCGCTGGCGATAGAGAACGCCATCCGCGTCGCCATTGACGCCGTGAACCATCGTCTAGTTGAGACGATCCAACGCGACCTGGCCGATGCCCTGACTGTGCTCGATAATCTAAACCCCGCCCAAGACGCATCATCTGAATGAATACTCGATTGAGGTGATCTGTATGCAGAGTTTCGTGAACCAGCCCTTTCTCAAGAAACGCGCCACCTACGCCAAATGGGGCAGCTATGTGGGCATTGGCGCGTTGCTCGTCGGTTTGGCAGTGACGCAACGCTCGATTCTGATCTCGTATGCCTTTTTGCTGGTTGGCTTGATGGGAGCATCCATCGGTTCGTACATGGCCAATCGTTATGTCCATGAGCCGCGCGCCGATCAGGTGCTGGCCAATGTGCTAGATGGCCTCGACAAACGCTATGCAATGTACCATTACTATCTGCCCAGCAATCACGTAGTGGCCTCGCACTATGGGCTGACAGTGCTAATCCCCCGTAACCAGGGCGGCGATGTGAGTTATGTCAAAGGGCGTTGGCAACATAAAGAAGGGATGCGTAAACTGTTGCAGCTCATCGGCGAACCGGCGCTGGGCAAACCCGATCAGGATGTCGCCGCTGAAGTGGGGTGGGTTCAGGAATGGGTGACGGCTAATATGCCAGGACAAGAGATCCCCGTGAACGGCGCTATCGTGTTTACCAATGAGAAGGTGAATTTGCATGTCAACGACGCACCCGCGCCCGCTATGACAGCAGCCGATCTGGCGCACTTTCTCAAACAAGGCCTCAAGGGGCAGCCCACCTTGAGTACGGCTATGCAGGGCGAGCTGCGGAGAAAGCTCGATGAGACCTTTGGAACCGGTCAGGAATAGGTCAGCGCAGCCATCTCGCCAAGGGACGTGGAGAAGCGCTGTTGCGCCGGGCGTTATCTTGCTGGCCGCATTTGCTCTGCGTTTGCTGCGCTTGGGTGACGCCAACCTGTGGTGGGACGAAGCTTTGGCAGTGTGGGCGGTGCGCAAGGGTTTGGCAGGGGCCACATTGTGGACCGCCGGCGACGTGCATCCGCCCCTCTTTTTCTGGAGCCTATGGGGTTGGGTACAGATCATGGGCGAGAGCGAATTCGCCCTGCGTGCGCTATCGGTATTGTTTGGCGTGCTGACTGTGGCGGTAGTCTATCGCTTGGGCTGCTTGGCGAGTGGGCGCACAGTAGGATTGTTGGCTGCGACGCTCACAGCCACAGCGCGTTTTCACGTTTGGTGGTCTCAGGAATTGCGCATGTATGCCCTGGCAGGACTGTTGGGCATGTCGGCGCTTTACTTTTTCCTTCGCTGGCTACATGCCGAGCGAGACGCCCGCCCAGAAGCGCGCAACAACGGCTGGCTCTTCTGGGGAGCGTATATCCTTTGCGCCGCCGGGTCGCTCTATACCGTTTTCCTCATGGGCGCGTTGGTGCTGGCGCAAAACCTTGTAGTGCTGATCCTTCTTGTTTGCCCAACAGGCTACCGCCGCGCACGGCTGGTGGCGCGCTGGTGTGGCGCGCAACTTGTTATTCTAGCGCTGCTCGCCATTTGGCTAGTCATCTCCTGGGGGCGAATGCCCACCTGGTCGGTTTCCGAGCCGTTCGGCGTCGCTGCTTTCATGCAGCTCATGGCCGCTTTGCTAACCACGGGAGTATCGGTACACATCGAGCAGGTGGCCTGGGCGGCAATCCTGCCGTATTGGGTGTTGAGCGTAGGCGCTATTCTCGGGCTACGCGCATGGCGACGCCAAGTCCTACCTGAGCAAGCGATAGCGGCGCTGACGCTAACATTCAGCCTCGTGTTGCCGCCTTTCGTCATCTACCTTTCTACGTTGCCGCGCGGCTTGTTCTATACTCCCAAGATCGAAGCGCGCTATTTTGCGCCTTTTGCGCCGGTATTCTGGGTTCTCTTGGCCTGGAGCATAACGCTCATCGCGCGCAAGACGCGACTGGGATGGCCGATTGGAGCAGCGGTGTTGGCGACTTGGATCGTTTTTTTGCCCGGTCATTATTCGAGCCGCTACCTGCGCGACGAACTCCAAACGATGACGCAGACAATCCTTAGCCAAGCTGAGCCGGGTGATGCAGTGCTACTCGATTCGGGAGGGCGCTACCCGATCTTTTTGTACTACTATGAGCGAGATCGCAGCGCCCCGTATCGTCCTCCGATGGTGACTGTCTCACGATCCGAGGATCAAATCTCGGCCGATCAAGTGGATGAGAAACTACGCGATTTCGCCCAGGACTATCAGCGCATCTGGCTAGCTGAGGTAGATGTTCATCTGACCGACCCGGAACGATTAGTTCAGGGTTGGCTGCGTTCCAACTACAAAGAAGCCCTGGCCAAGCGGTATAACCATAACATGCTCTACCTTTTCAGTCGTGACGCAACGCCACCTGCTTTGGCTGGCGGCTATGCTCCCCAGCATGTCGTCAATGCCGCCACTGAAAACGGTGGTCTTCTCTTGGGGTGGGAGATGCCCGTTGCACGGTTCACTGGCGGCGATACTGCCTACATATCGTTATTGTGGGAACGCCAACCCGATGTTAACGTGACAATAGCATTGCGCGATCAGCGCGGGCAGGTGATGCTGGAACAGACAATTCAAGCCGGCGTACCCGAGTTAGGGTATCAGCGTCAACAATTCGACCTGTTGATTCCAGGATATTTCCCTAACGGTGAATACGACATTATCCTCTCGCCCGCGCTCAAGACAGGGGCGGCGTTGGGGCGACTGTGCGTTGCGGGCAACGTCGCGGTTATGCAAGACACGACGCCGCAGGTACAGGTGAACGCGCGATTGGGCGACAACATCACCTTGCTCGGCTATACCATCCAGGGAGCGAACCGACAAGGTCTCGCCGCGACGGCTGGCGGCGAGTTAACGCTGGACGTTTATTGGCGCGCCGAACACAAGCCCGACCGCGATTATACCGTGTTTACTCATCTATTGGGCGCAATGCTCAATCCCAAGACGCAAGGCCCAGTGTGGGGGCAACACGATGCACAGCCGATGGATAACCGTCTCCCAACCAGCCAGTGGCGCGAGGGTCAAGTGGTGGTAGATCGTCACACCATCCCGATAGACAGCGATGCTCCTGCAGGGGAATATCAGATCGAGATAGGGATGTACACT
>CAZYPJ010000036.1:4217-22130 GCA_964649365.1 uncultured Anaerolineales bacterium
GTCGTCTGGAAGTGGTCGCGCAAGATGGGCAATCGCTGGGCGACCATCTTGTTCTGAGCACGCCGATCCGCGTGAAAAGGCGCTAGTGGGCATCGCCGGGTTGATCTGCCAGGCCAGCGATGTACTTGCCCCAGGACTGATGTTCGGGGATTTCGCTCAATAACACCATCGCCACGTAACGAGGACGAGCCGGCTTGCTGCGCAACGTCATGTGCGCCTCTTCAGGGGTGCGTGGGCCTTTGCGCAAGTTGCACTCTTTGCAGGCGCACACCACATTCTCCCAAGTGCTGGGGCCGCCGCGCACTTTGGGGATGACGTGGTCAATGGTAAGGCTGGCTTTGGCCGGCTGTGCGCCGCAGTATTGGCATGTATAGCGGTCGCGCATCAACACCGTGCGCCGACTCAAGGGGATATTGACTCGGCTGGGCACACGCACATAAGCCACCAGCCGGATGACTACCGGCACGGGAAACGAGGCGTGCGTCGAGTGAATGCGCTGCTCAGCCGCTTCGAGAATCTCGGCCTTGTCTTTGATCAAAAGGACGATGGCTCGACGCAAGCTGATGACATGCAAGGGTTCATACGTCGCGTTGAGCACCAACACCGAACTCATGGTTGAACCTGGTTGACCTCCAATAATGAGCTAGGAGCGTTACCAAAGGTCATGCGCAGTATAGCACGCTCGATGGGAAGCGTCAAAGGTTATGTCCATGGCAGACAGCGAACATATCCTGCGATCTATCTGGCGCGACAAGATCCATGTCGAGCCGCGCGCCCTGGAACTGACGTCCCCAGCCGTGCGTCAGCGCTTCGAACACATCTGGCAGCCCGCCGAACTATTCCTGCGCGAACTTCAATCGCTGCCGCCCGGCCTATTGCGCATCTGGGAGCAGAGTCAACGCGGGCATATCGTGTTCACGCATCTGGATTCGGTCTATTGCGCCGGCCCGCAGCCCTGGCGTGAAAATACGCTCGAAAGCGTTTGTTACCTCTCGGTGAAGGATTGGGCGCAAGACCGGATGCCTGCTTGGTTGGCGTTCTTTCGCCTGCTCGATCACCTTCTGGGCAGCGATGCGCAAGAGAGCGCGCCCAGCTTCTCCGATGGCGGCGGCCTGACGCCAGCGTTGCGCGAGGCGGCAGGGCGATTTGTAGCCATCCACCAGTTGGGCTATGGCCATCGCGAGTTGGGGATCAGTGTTGCAGGCGACTATTTCGCGCACACGCTATGGCTCGGTTTGAACGATCCGCAACGACTCAACACGCTCGATCCGCTGGTTCTCAAGCTCTACCGCCAAACCCTGCTTCATCCCGAATTCTGGGAAAGACACGCCGCCTCGTAACTAGAGCAGCTCGGCCACCAGATCGTACTCTTGGGCGCTGACGATGCGCGCCGGGACGATCTGGCCCAATGGCGCCTCGCCCGGCGCAAGCACCACGCCATCTATCTCGGGCGCTTCGCGATAGCTGCGCCCCACGCTCAATCCCTCACTCACCCCTTCGATCAGAATGGGCAGATCACGTCCCGCTTGAGCCTGGTTACGGCGCAATGAGATCTCTTGCTGGGTCAGCATAGCGCGCTCGTGCCGCTCGGCAATCACCCCAGCCGGAATCTGGTTGGGCATACCCGCCGCTTCAGTGCCTTCCTCGGCGGAATAGGCAAAGACGCCCACTTTGTCAAAGGCGATCTCACGCATAAAAGCCAGCAATCCCTCAAACTCAGCCTCAGTCTCGCCGGGAAAACCCACGATAAAAGTCGAGCGCAGCGCCAGATCGGGCATGGCCTGGCGCAACCGGGCGATCAATCCATAGACCGATTCGATATCGTGGGGCCGGCGCATTCGACGCAACACATCGGCGTAGCCGTGTTGCAGCGGCAAATCGAGATAATGGCAGACTTGCGGCAGCTCGGCCATCGTCTGGATGAGTCGCTCAGTGACGTGCTGCGGGTAAGCATACATCACCCGTAGCCAATCCAGCTGAGGAGCGGCGCCCACGATGGCGCGCAAGAGATCAGGCAGCGCGTCGCTTAGACCCAGGTCGCGCCCGTAAGCCGTTGTATCCTGGGCGATCAAAACGATCTCGCGCACCCCTGCCGCCACTAGTTCCTCCACTTCGCGCGTCACTGCGTCGAACGGTTTGCTGCGTTGCCGGCCCTTGATGAGCGGAATGGCGCAAAAGGCGCAGTGCGCGTCGCAACCGTCGGCGATTTTCACATACGCCGAGGCGCCCATTGTCGCACGTCGGCGCACCGAGCGCACCAAATCGCGTTCGTTCGAGGCTGGCGCCACATCACTGGGCGACACGGTTGATCGCCCCAGGCTCTCCAAAAGGGACACGATCTGCGGCCATGACTGTGTGCCGATGATCGCATCTACATCGGGCGCTTGCCGCCGGATTTCATCTCCATAACGCTCAGCAAGGCAGCCTGCCGCCACCAACCATTGCTGGCGTTTTTTGGTCGCGGCCAGTTCCCGCAACACAGCGAACGATTCCTGTCTAGCGGCTTCGATAAAGCCGCAGGTATTGACGATGATCGCATCAGCGCGGCGCGGCTCCGTCACCAGCTTGTGGCCTGCTTGCTGCAGCAGTTCGGCCATCATCTCGGAATCTACTACGTTCTTGGGGCAACCTAACGTCGTAATATAGCAACGCATCTGAGGTCTCCAATAATAAAACAGGCTGGCGCGCGGCGCGCCAGCCCTGGATTGCAGATCTGCCGGGCCATATTATGGCTGAGAAGGGCTGGTGGGCGTGTAGGTTACTTCGACCACCTCACCCTCTTGCCCCAATGGTTCAACCGAAACACCGTTGACTACCAGTTCCAAGCCGGCGGCGTTGCCAACGCGCAAACGCACCGAGCTACGTCCATTCCAATTGCGCTCAGCGCCCATATCGAGTATGCCGGTAAAGACGCGCTCGCCATCAACTGTGACTTCTAGATAAGTTTTGGCTGTCACACGCGCCCGCACTTGGACGCCGCCTTCAAAAGTGGGCGCTGGCGTCGGGCTAACGTTTGCAGTAGGCGTCGCGGTCGCGATGGATGTCGTCGGAGTGGATGTAGGTTGGCTGATAGTAGCAGTGGGCTGGGCCACAGTAGCTGTTAGCGTTCTGGCGGCGGCAACGCTCGGCGACGCAGTCGCCGACAGCGCAGTGGTTGGCCTCGCTGTAGCAGGGACCGATGTCGCCGTAGCGGGGTGCGTCGGCGTGGCGGAGGGCGCTATCGTGGGTTGCTCGACCACAAGCGCTTTCGTAGCGGCCGGCGTGGGGGCTTGGGTCGGCGGCGCAGACTGAGTAGCTGTAGGCGGCGCGACTGTCGCGGGCGGTGCCTTGAGTAAGGTCAAAGGCCACGGCTCTACCCCTAGATAAAAGCGATGGTATATATACCAGCCCGCCAAGGCTATAATGATCACTACCATCGCTCCGATCAGAATGCCTGACCCTATATTAGGGCCATCGCGCGGCGACAATGGCTCATTGAGCACCTGCGGAATGCTCGCCACCGAGGCCCCGACAGCTTTTTTGTATAGAGTCAATAACTCCTCGGCATCCAGACCTAAATAACGCGCATAGTTGCGGATAAAACCGCGAGCATATACGTCTTCTGGAAGGGCATCGTAGCGCTCTTCTTCCAGGGCCTGCAAAAACGCGCGACGGATGCGCGTCTCTTTTTCAGCTTGTTCGAAGGAAATTCCTCGGCTCTCGCGAGCTTCGCGTAAGCGGGTTCCCAGTTCGCCCACCGGTTATCGGTCTCCCTTGTCTGGCTTGCTGCATACGCGGTAACTATACACACGAAAGCAGAGCCTGTCAAAGCGCGCTCAGAAGAGGATTCCGAGAATCTTGATCGCCACCAATACCCATGCCAACACGATGACCAACACAAAGTAACGCTTTAGTTGTTGCCCCCCCAACTTGGCGCACAAGCTGATGCCAATTTGTACGCCCACAGAACCGCCTACTAACAAGGGCAGCGCTAACAGCAGATCGGCGTTGCCCAGACTGGCATGGTTAATCGTCGAAGCGAACCCAGAAACCCAAATCATCGCCAGGCTAGTGGCCGAAGCGCGATGGGCGCTCATTCCCACTAAATAGATCAGCGCCGGCATGAGCACCACTCCCCCGCCGACGCCCAGCAGCCCCGCCATAAACCCCAGCCCCAAGCCTAGATAGGACATGGCCAACAAGCTGACGCGAGGCTGGCTGATTGTCGGGAAGGTGGTATAGGGGGGTAGCTTGATGCGTGCAAAGAGAGCCGGCTTTGCGCTGGTCTCGGCATCGCTGCGTGAAGCGTCTTTCCAGATGAGAGCGGCCAATGAGGCAAAGAGCGCCAGGAATGCGCAGAGAATGACGAAATCAACAATCGGCGTCTGCTCGCCGCGCCAGGTCCAGTTTCCCAGGCCGCTCAACCATTTGACCGTGATAGCGCCCAGACGCGCGCCCATATAGTTGCCGCCCGAAAGGACCAACGCCATCTTGTAATCGGTTAGACCGTCGCCGCGTCGCCGGTACATCCCGGCAGTCGAGACGCCGAGAATTTGCACTGCGCTGGTCCCTACCGCGATAGGCATGGGGATGCCCAACACGATGTTGAGCAACGGAGTAATCAAAAAGCCCCCGCCGACGCCAAACAGGCCGCTCAACACACCGATCATTGTCCCAATCACCAGGGCGCCCACGAGCGTTGCGAGAGTCATTTATTCTGGCTCTCCGCTTTGGCGTTCGAGGTCTGGTTACACTCGCGGCGCAACCGGATTTTATCAAATAGCCATGCGCTCAACACCCCCCACGCCACCGGCACGATCAAGGCCAGCAGAACGGTTCCCAATGTGCTCACAGCAACCCCTTTCGCACTCGGCCTCTCAGATTATTCAGCGCTCGCCGGCTCAGTCCGGGCGATAACCGGCGCAACTGCTTTCATCGCCATCGCAAACGGCACCGAGATCAAAATAAGCGCTGCCGCGCCCCAGCATAACTTCTCATAGCCCACCACGCGCAACAACGTACCCGCCACCAGCGACATCGAGACCGAGGTGATATGGTTGACGCTGACACCCGCCGAAAGAGTAGGCGTCAATTCCTCAGGCGGGGCGATGCGATGGACATAGGTCGAAAGGCCGATGCTTAGGGTAACCAACAAGTTGATGCAGATGAGCGTCCCGGCTAGGAACCAAACGTTATGCACAGTGGCGTACCCTATAAAACAGAGCACAAGGGCCAGATAGCTCGCCGTCATCGTGCCACGTTCGCCATAGCGATCAATCAAATTCCCCAGTTTGGGCACCAGCCAAAAGTTCACGACGCCGCTCAATGCCAGAATCGCGCTGATCGCCTTGGCGTCCAGGCCATAGTTTTGCACCAAGATCAATGTGCCAAAAGCGTTAAAGACCTGCACGCGAGAGCCTTCGAAAAAGATCAGAACATAATACAGCCAGTAGCGTTTTTTCATCAGCAAGCGGGGTTTTTCCTTGCTGGTGTTGCCGATGTTGCGGGGCAATCTGGCCACGAACACCCCCGCTAACGCCATCGCTACGCCGCCCACCGCACAAAAAGCGCGCAACGAGATAAAAGATGCGGTAATGGTGATGAGGCCAATGCCCACAATAGAAGCCAAGGCGCCAATGGATTGCAACGACCCCAGCACCCGCCCCGACTTGCCTTTGGGCGATAGGCCCAAACCCAGAGAGCTTTCCAATGGCATCCAATTGTGAAAACCAAGGCTGGCGATCAATGCCACCGCAATCAATGCCACGTAGGAATGCACCACTGCGTGCAGGCCATAGCCAATGCCCATCAAGATCAGCGACACCGCGCCGCGACTAGCGAGAGGTCGATCCATCACCAAGGCGGCGATAAACATCAGGAACAATCCTGGGATTTCGCGGATGCCCGTAAGCCACAACACCTGCGAGCCCCTCATCCCCAATTCGTTCACGTAAAAGATGGTGCTGACCCCGGAGAGCAACCCCTGACCCATGCGATAGAGAAACGTTGAGGTAGCCAGAATGAGCAGGTTGGCGGTCCAAACCTCTGATCCACGTAGCCGGTCGCGCCAGGATTGCAGCATGAAGGGTTCTCCTGAAAGGATTTGTCGCACACGAGATCAAGACAACGTTGTCAGCACAAATGGAGATTCTACCACAGGGTCATCGTCTTGACAATTATGGAGATAGACCGGATTTGTGCAGCAGCGACACGCGCTGCACAAGCACAAATCCACGCATTCACCAATCACATGAGGGGTGATACCATTCCGTCGCCCCACTGTCCATCTACGACACGATCATAACACTGTCGCATATTAGAGATGTATTCATTTATATGATATAGTCATATATTAGCACATAGCATCTCTCTTGTCAAGTGGCAGTCACAGGCGAGCGAGCTGACCTAGCGCTCACATTCCCATCTCCCTAGAAGCACTAGGCGGAGATGAGACGTGTTCCAGGGTAATTGCTTCATCCATGCATCGAGGGCACTGAGAAGGTAGATCTTGTTTGTGACGAGGGTCATCCGGTCAGACCGCCCCACCCGCCTATCCCTTGCACAATCTAGCTGCAACCTTCTGGGGGTAGGTGACGCGACGCTCATCACCTCGTCCTATGCGCTTAGAATGACGAGTCGCCCATCCAGCCGCGTCACCTGAACGAGTACACCATAGACCGCGGTGAGATTATCGGTGGTGAGCGCTTTGTCCACTGAATCGCTGGCAATGACTTGGCCCTGGCGCATCAACACCGCATGGCGCGCCACGCTGGCTGCCGCGTTAGGGTCGTGAGTGGTCAGGATTACAGTGACACCTCCATCGGCCAGCGCGCGGATCATATCGAGTACACGGCGGCGATTGCCTAAATCCAGGTGCGAGGTTGGCTCGTCCATCAGCAAGATGCGCGGCCCTTGCGCCAAGGCGCGAGCCACCATCGCCAATTGGCGCTCGCCGCCGCTCAACGAGGGCACGGCCCGATCTCTGAGCGCGCCCAGGCCCACTTTGGCCAGCGCCTGCTCCGCGGCCTCGTAATCGTCTGGGCCGGGGCGCTCCAACAGCTCCAAATAGGGCGCCCGGCCCAGCAACACATAATCGAGCACCGAAAACCCAAGAGGAAAGAACTCTTGCTGAGGAACCAAGCCGATGAGCCGGCTCATCTCACGGCGCCCATAGCGGTCGCGAAGTTGGCCGTTGATATAGACTTGGCCCTCTTGCGGCGTGAGGATGCCGAGCAAGATCGAGAGCAACGTCGTTTTGCCCGAACCGTTCGGCCCCAGCAGTGCCGTCGTGGTCCCCGCAGGGATATCTAGGGTGATATCGTAGAGCGCCAGTGGACCGGAACGTTCGTAACGGAACGATAGCCCACGAATAATGACAGCAGCTTCACCGCTTTCTCGGGAGATTTCTATCGGCTGGCGCTCGGATCGTACGTACATCGTCATCGGAGGTTCACATCCCAATAGATCAGCGCCGAACGCATTGAAGGCGGCCAAATCCAGGCGCCATCACGCTCCACAAGGTTCTCGCGTAATAGCCCCATGAGAAAATCGTCGTGCTCGCTTGGCCCCATCAAACCCAATTTGCCCTTGATCTCGGCATAAGCCGCGTCCAGGCTCTCGCTTTTCCAGGCGCCCCACGGCGGCGTGTTCTCTATCTGCACGCTGGCATAGATACCCATCTGCACCAACGCATTGTAGGCGATGACGAAATTGGGGCTATCGTGCGGTTGGCCCCACACGCGCAAAGCAGCCTGGGCCATCACGCCATCGGCCAACGGCGCTCTCGTGAGCAGAAAGCAAGTCTGGCGCGTCACAGCCATCATACGCCGAACAAAGGCGGAAAAGTCCGCCACGCCGTACATGGCGTGCGAACAGAGCGAGAGGTCGTGCAACTCGACCTCGGCCCCGGGCCAGCTTCCCTGGACGATTCCGATATTGTTAACCCCTTCGGCAGCTATATTCTCGCGTAACACCTCGATCATCGCGGGCGAGGGTTCAACGGCAGTGACGCGCTGGGCTTTTGGGGCCAGCAACAGCGCCCACGCGCCAGTGCCTGCGCCAATGTCGAGCACGGTCTTGCTCTTATCCACATACGTCAGCAATAAATCACGGCTAGAATCGGGCTGCGCCCAACGCTGTTTGACGTGCTCGTGAAACGACCGCGCTCGTGTGCGCCAGGCGTCATCACCGGTGTGGTCAGGCCCATCCCGATGATAAGCTTCGCGCTGCTCTACAACTTGACGCCATAGCTTGACCCAATCGGTAATCTGTTCCATGTATTCCTCCAGTTCGGCTTCAAATTGTCAGATTTATCTGGCAACTGATCTAGCGTCGCACACCATCTTGGCGCGTCAACAGACCGAGAAAAAAGATCGCCCCAGCGAATGAGGTCAGAATGCCCAGCGGGATTTCGCCCGACAGGAGCGTCCGCGCTACATCATCGCACAACACGGAAAATAGTCCGCCTAACAAGATCACCCCCGGCAAGGCACGCTGGGCGTCCGAACCAAGCAGCCGCCTAGCGATGTGCGGCACGATCAACCCCACCCAGCCAACCAGTCCTGTCTTGGAGACCATGATCGCAGTTGAAGCCACAGCGGCGACGAGCAACACCAGCCGCTCGCGCCCAGGCGCAGCGCCCAGCGAAAAAGCCGTCTCATCTTGCAACGAGAGCAAGTTAAGGCGCCAGCGCATGAGGTAGAGCACCGCCAAACTGGGCGCAACGACGGGCAACACTTGTATCACATCGGGCCAAGTGATGGCCCACAATCCGCCCAACAGCCAAAAAGTGATGTCGGGCAAGTGCTTGAGAGGGTCGGCCATGTATTTAAGCACGCTCGCGCCGGCGGAATAGATCGCCGAAATGGCGATCCCCGCCAGAACCAGGCGCAGTACCCAATCGCCATAGCGGATGCGCCGCGAGATCGTATAGGAAGCGGCCAAGCCCAGGAAAGCAAATCCTGCCGCGCAGACCTGCACCGTTGCGGGCGCTCCGCCAAGCGCCACAATAGCCAGCGAGGCGCCGAACGCTGCGCCCTGCGAGACGCCCAGAAACCCCGATTCGACCAACGGGTTGCGAAAGATCATCTGAAAGACCAGCCCTGAGGCGGAAAGCACAGCGCCCAACATGAACGCAGCCAGAATGCGCGGCAGGCGCAGGTCGAGGATGATCTGCCGCGCTAGTGCATTCTCAATCAGTGCCGAGGGCAGCGTCACATAAGGGCTGGGATAGCGTCCCAAGAGAAGCGAAGCCAGCAAAACCAGGGCAGCCAACGCCGCTAACCACCCCAACCGCCACGGTTCGCGACGAGGGGTTATAGCCCCCTCATCGCACATATCGGCGCGGCTAGTGGACATCGAGCTTGGCCTTGGGCATGATACCTGCATCCACTACGGCTTTGTCCATGCCGTACATTTCGCCAAAGAACGAGTACAGCTCCTCCGTCATGTTCAGATCGGCGAAACGGTCGGGATAGATTCGGGTCGCCAACCATTGCATCCCCAGAATCCAGCGCGGCTCAGCTGAATCCCAGCCAAAGATGTCTTGAGGGAAAGCATAGATCTGGTCATCTTGCACAGCTTTCAGCGTACCCCACTTGGCGTCAGCCTTGAGCATCGAGATCACTTGCGCCGGGTCGAGAGTATACCAGACGATGACAAAAATCTTGTCCGGATTCCAGACCGCAATCTGTTCAAAGTTGACCACCGTCCAGCCGTCAGTTGGCTCGGCGTTCTCCAGCCAAACAGGAGCGCCGCCCGCCGTTTCGACTTCAATCGTCTGGATCCACGATTTGGCCGGCACTTGAACAGCCACCTCGCCCCCACGGTCGCTGTATTCGAGCAAAAGAGTGCGCGGCTTTTGATCCTCGCCTATCCCTGCCGTGCCTTTCGCCAAGCGGTCCAGGCGGCTCTGATAGTAGGCTACGATCTCTTCTGCGCGCTTGGGGTTGCCGAGAATAGCGACAACATTGGTCACGTCCTTCATGTACTGCTCGGGCGTCTCCAGCAGACATATAAGGTAGGGATGCCCACCTGGGCCAACGATTGACCCAACTTGTCCACCATATTCCCCTTCATGATGACGAGATCGGGCTTGAGCGCCGCGACCTGTTCCGGGCCGGGGTTTTGCTCGATGATCTGCTTGTTGCCGAACTCTGGGTCAACCAGCGGCAGAAAATCGCTTACCGAGCTGCCCTTTTTCTCCATCCCTACCAGGCGCTCGCACGCTTCGGGGAACATATACAGTAGGTGCAACGACATATACGGGCCACGTCCCACCACAACAATGCGTTGAGGCAGCTTGTCTAGCTTGAGGGTCTGCCCCGCAGAGTCAATGATCTCGCCAGCGTTCATGGCAGACGGGGCTTCCTTCTTAGCCGCACCGACGCTGATCTCGACGACCTCGCGCACCCATTGGCCGCGGCCCAACCCGGGCAACACGGCATCCACGCCGCCTTTGTCGTTATAAGCCAATAGACATTGGTCGGTCAGCGTGGCAACTTCAACGCCTGCCGAGTAGCCGTCGCTGGCAGCCAGCAAAATAACATCGGCTGTCATGTCGCCCGCTCCAAGCACATCGAGGACTCGGATGCCCTTATACTGGCTGCCCTCCACCTCAGTCGAGATTTGTTCCAACGCCTGGAGGTCTTGCATAGTCAATGCCTTGCCGCCGACAGAGAGCACTGGTTCGGCCCGCGCAGCCTGGGTCGTTGCCGAGGGTTGAGGCGTGGCGCTCGGTGCGGCAATAGATTGGAGAAGCGCGGTGGGCTTGGCTTCGGGCGTTGGCTGCGCCACGGCCGGTTGCACTGTAGGCGCAACTGGCTGACACCCCGCCAGGGCCATTATTGCGACCATCAGGAAACCAATTACGAACTGAGAAATATGGCGCTGATGCATAACTGTCTCCTTACGTGCAGATTGCAACCACGAAATCTGACGGCATCTGATAGCCTGTGTGCAAAGCGCCAGACGCTTCCGGCCTAACGCTCGCCGACATCTACTACAGCCATTACGCCGTGGTTATAGAGCGCCCGCGCAAAACATTCGACGGCGATCTCAGTTCCGGCCATAGCGTGAGTAAGGATGCCCCGGCTGCCGACAGCGACGCTACGACCCGCAAAGCGGCGGCCAATCGCATCTTCAGGCAATTCATGCAGTATGCCGGAGAAGGGATAGTCTCGTGTCTCATGGTCATCCACATAGGAACGGTAAGCGGGGGGATAGGGGCGTTCGACAAAATGTCGTCCGGTGGCGAGGGCTAGGTATTGCCCTTCTCCAACGGCATAGGTGTACCAATGTAGAGCATTGGCGATGGGCCGGAACGAAAGCGGAAAAGTAGCGCACCCCACCGCCTCGACCACGATGAGCGCCACACGCCGCGACTCTAGCCCGAGCAGCGCGAGCTGAGCCACATCGGTAAGCGCCTCTGCCTTGCCAAACCGTGTATGCAACGGGATTTGCCGGTCGCGCGCCGGAACGCGATAGAGCGGGCGACCACCCGTGCCCACCCCGCGAAAGATGAACCCTTCTTTGGCCACCAATAACCGTTCGGGAAAACGCTGATAAAACCCTTCACAGCCGCCGAATTGCTCGCGGAACTCGTCGCGCGTCACGATCCGTTCGACCCCCGGGTGTTGCGCCATAACCTCTAGATCGCGCGGCGTGGCATGTTCGAGGCCAGCGCAGCGCACAGCCATCCCACCAGCTACCGCGAACCCATCCAGGTGCGTCATGTCAATCGTGCCGGCCAGAGGTATCAGATCGCCCGTGCCTACGATCACAGGATCGAATCCTGTCGCTGCCAAGAAACGTTCGATTTCGTCGAACACCTCCTGGCGATGGCCCTCACAGATTGCCTCACTGGTAGGGGAAAACACCGCCGGGAAAAAGGCATTGGCATAAACCAACAACATGAAATCGGGCGCATAGCACGCGTCCATTTCCAGGGCTACATCGGTCACCCAGCGGCAAGCGTGGGGCGTCATATCGCCCGGATAGGGGTGTCGGCGCAACACCTCACGAGTAAGATCAACCCGCTGGTGAGCAGTCTCCTGCAGCGCCCCGGTGCGGAAATCCACCGTCGTTTGCCATTCGCCCACATCAATCAGCCCGATACGGCTCATTTCGCATCCTCCGAATTCCACGTCACCGGCGCGCCAGCAAAGGGCAAAGGCTTTCCGCAATTGGAGCAATGATAGCCATCGCGCAGACGATAGCCCAAAGGCTTGGTCACGCAACCACCAATGTTGAGTCGCTCAACCGCCATGTTCCCGCACGCCGGACAAAGAGTGCTCACCCAGCGCGAGCCGACGAAATTGCCGAAGTAGATATAGGGTAAGCGCTCGCGTTGCGCCCCCAGAGCTTGATGGACTGCCTGGATCGGCGGGCGCTCGTAATCGGCCATCTTGTACTCGGGCAACAGGCGTAACACGTGCCAGGCGATATTACGATCCAGCGAGGCGATAAAAGCAGCGATCTCGGTGATGTCGTTGTCATTTACTCCTTGGATGATCGGCGTGCTGATCTCAATGTGGGTGAGCGCCCGTAGCTTGGCGATGTTTCGCAACACGACCTCAACTCCGCCGAGGCCGACATGTTGGCGATAGAACTCGTCGTGGAACCCCTTGAGGCTGACATTGACAAAAGCGCACAGCGCGCCCATCTCCTCGGCGACTTCGGGCTGCATATAGCCGTTAGTCAGCACACCAAAGGGTATCCCGGCTCGCGAAGCGGCCTGGGCTGCCTCGCGCAGGGTCGGCCAAGCCACAGTCGGCTCATTCACGGCAAACGCCATGTTGTGGCAACCATCTTGCTTGGCCAAAGCCACCAAGCGATCGGGCGGAATCTCATAGATCAGAAGAGGTTCAGGCTCCGAACGAGCCACGTAGGCGTTGGAACAATAGTGACAGTCAAAGTTGCAACCAGCGCCGCCCAACACAAAGGTGCGGCTGCCGGGCTGAAAATGATAGAATGGCACCGCCTCAATGTGGCTGATAAACATCGAGGCATAGCGATGCGGGAACCGCTCGACGACGCGGCCAGCCGACGCATGGTACGCACGGCAAAAGCCAATCTGTCCCTCATCGAGTCGGCAGCGCCGTTCACAGAATGGACACATTACAAGGGTCATGATTTCTGCCTTTCACAAGCTATCGGGGATATCGGCATTTGCAGAAGCGGCACCACAGCCCGTCGTTTGCCGCCCAGACCGTCGCCATCCACAGCGGCGATGCGCACCCGCACGCCGTATAATCGCTCTAGGTTATCCTCGGTAATAACGCTCTCCGGCGAGCCAACGGCAAAAAAACGTCCGCTTTGCATCAGTGCAGCCTGGTTGGCAATGAGCAAAGCATGGTCGGGAACGTGCGTCGCCATAATCACCGTCAACTGGCGCTCGCGCGCCAGACGGTAGATGGTCTGCAACACCGACATCTGATGGCCGTAATCCAGGTGTGAGGTTGGCTCATCGAGCAGCAACAGAGTAGGTTCCTGCGCCAACGCACGGGCAATGAGCACCAGCTGGCGCTCGCCGCCGCTGATCTCGGTATAGCGCTGATCGCGCAGGTGGATCATCCCAACAGTGGCCAGCGCCTGTTCGGCGATTTCTATATCATGAGCTGACGGGGAGGCAAAGAAATCGAGGTGCGGCGCTCGCCCCATCACCACTGCCTGGATCACAGAATAAGGGAAAGGACTACTGTGTTCCTGAAATACAAAACCCATCAGTCGCGCGCGCGCCCGCTCATCAAGGGTGGTCAACTCGCATCCTTGCAGCCAGATCGTCCCAGACCGCAATGGCAACAGGCCATTCAAACAGCGCAATAGAGTGGTTTTGCCACAGCCATTAGGGCCAAGCAGACACCAGACATCTCCCGCTTGCAGCGTCAGATCCAGATTCTCAAAGATACTATGGGCGCCGTAACTGAACGCCCCCTGAGACAAGCGCAGCATCTCGCCCACTAGCGCCGCCCCCCTTGCGTTTGCCGCAACATATAGGCAAAGAACGGCGCGCCGATGATCGAGGTAAGAATACCCAGGGGGATTTCCGCCGAAGTCACCGTGCGGGCCAGATTATCAATGAACAGCAGATAAGCCGCGCCCAGTGCAATCGAAGCGGGGAGCAGCGCGCGATGATCGGGGCCGACGAGCATCCGCCCGATGTGAGGAATCACCAACCCCACCCAACCGATGATGCCGCAGACGCTCACCGCCGAAGCTGTGGCGGCAGTGCAACATAGAATAATGATCCCTTTGAGCAATTCGGTCTTGACGCCAAGGGCGCGCGCCTCTTCATCGCCCATCGAGAGGATATTGATGCGCCAACGCACGAGCAATAGGCCCATCACACCCAAAACGATGGGCGGCCCTGCCATCAGCACGTCGCGTTGAGTAACCGTAGCCAGGCTGCCCATCAGCCAAAAGACAATCGCAGGCAACTTTTGGTGGGGGTCGGCCACATATTTGATCAGAGAGAGCAGCGCCGAAAAGATCGAGCCGACGATGATCCCAGAGAGCACCAGCATTAGCGTGGGTGTGGTGCGATAGATGCGGCTGATCGAATAGCTAAACGCCACAGCGATGACGCCAAAGCAAAGCGCGGAGAGCTGAATAGCCAGGCCGCTGCCAGTGAGCAGAATAGCCAACGCTGCGCCGAACCCGGCCCCCGCTGTCACGCCGAGGATATCGGGGCTAACCAGCGGGTTCTGGAACATCCCTTGAAAGGCCGCGCCGCTGATCGCCAGGCTGGCCCCTACGCCCATCGCCAAAAGCACACGCGGAATACGAATGTTAAAGATCACCGTCTCCACCGTCTCGGGCCAATCGGGCGTAATGGGTATGATGCGCGAGGCCAACACACGGAGCATCATCCAGGGGTTGATTGGATAGCGCCCCATAAAAAGCGAGATAAACGCCAACCCAATAGGCAATGCAATCAAAAGCACCGCAATCAGTTTCCGGTTGCGTGGCATCAGACTCCCCTTGAACATGGTCAGCTTTTCCTGCAAGCGCCATTGCTTGCAGGAAAAGCTGATAACGAGCTAGTCTGCTGCGCTAAGGATAGCGCTGATCTCGGCCTCAGAGAAGTTCACTCCCAGGCACTGCTGGTAAAAAGTCGCCGTCTCCGAATTGATCTTGAGGCCCAATCGGTCGCCATAGAGTTTGTCGGCCAGCCAAATACGAGCCAGCGCCGACTCCAGGTGCGGGCGCCCAAAGGTATCTACATAGCCATTGGGGGCGCGATAGACACGCTTGTTTTTGACCGCAGCGACCGATTGCCAGCGTGCATCGGCGAGCAGTGCAGAGACCTTGTCGGTGCACGATTTGTCCAAGATGATCACGTCGGGGTTCCAGGTGATGACCTGCTCGATAGAAACCTCATGCGCTCCGCCGCCGACCATATCCGCCGCCACGTTGACCCCGCCGGCATCGTCAACCTCATATTGCCAGGTAGATTCTTTGCCATAGGTAGAAAGCAAACCACTGCCGCCGGCGATATAGACCTTGGGCTTGGATGAGGAAAAGAGCGATATCTTTTCAGCAATGCCGCCGATCTTGTCGTCATAGTAGTCGGTGAAAACGGCAGCTTTTTTCTGCGCCTCCGCCCCCATGATTTGAGCGATAAACGTCAGGCTTTCTTTGTAGAGGTTGGAATCCACGCAGACCATCGGACTGCCCAGCCGCTGCGGGAGCTGGTCCAGCTCCTTCTGCCACGCCACGGGAAGGATCACGTCGGGCTTGGTGAGCAGGATGCTCTCCTGATTCACGCTGTAAAAGGCGCCCACGTCGGGGATCTTGGCCACAGCAGGATAGAGCTTGACAAGATTGGCGTTCTTGGGCGAGACGCTATCTACCCCTACCAACATCTTGTCGCCGCCCAACGCCAGCGCAGAATAGGTGAGATCGGGATGGAGGCTGACCACTTTGTTCACTATGGTCGGGATTTCGACCCGGCGACCGTTCATATCGGTGATGGTGCGCTTGCCGGACGATGCGCTGGATGTGCTCCCCTCAGAGAGCGCAGGGCCGGTGTATTCGACGCCAAAGACGTGCTGATAGAAAGCATCAGCTTCGGCTTCCATGTCGAGGTCGGCGAACTTGGCAGGATACAGCTTGGCTGCCAACCATTCGATGCAGAACAAGGCGCGCGGCGAGGAGAAATCCCAACTCGCTTCAGGCAAAGCATAGACGCGCTTATTTTTGACCGCCGAAAGACTCGCCAACCGCTTGTCGTTGAGCACTTCGTCCACATTGGCGCCATTGAGCAAGATCACAACCTGCGGATCCCAGACGAGCAATTGCTCGGGCGAGACCTCGGGCAACCAGCCTTCGAGTTTTTCCGCCACGTTCACCCCGCCGGCCATGACGATCTGCGAATGCTCAAAGGTGGAAGGGGTATAGGCGTGAAAAACGTCGTGCCCGCCATAAAAGACGCGCACCTTTTCGGCGGCAGGCACATCTTTGACCCGCGCCGTCACATCATCGAGTGTCTTTTGCAGATAGGCGATCAGCTCTTCGGCGCGATCCTCAGCATTGACGCACTGCGCCACAATGCGAATGTCGTTCATGTATTCTTCGATGGTCTCAAAGTGAGCGATGACCACCGCCAGGCTAGGGGCCTGTTTCATCAACGATTCGGCCTGCTTGATGCGCCCATAGCCGCCATGCAACACCACATCGGGCGCCAAGCGCAACATCTCTTCGACGTTGATATCCTTGTTGGCAAAGGGCGCTACGCGGTCTTTCAGGTCGGGATAGACGCCGGCGATGAACTCACCATACGACTCGCCGGTCTTGACCATTTCATCCACAGCGATGATCTTGTCCTTCTGACCCAGCGCGCAGATAATCTCGGTGATGCCAGAGCGCATTGACGCCACCGTGTTGACCTGCGCGGGGATGGTTACTTGCTTGTCCACCGAATCGGTGATGACGCGCGTCTCGCCGGAAGTGGTCTTGGCCGCCGCGGGGGTGCTCGCCGATTCCTTCTTGGCGGCGCCGCCTGCTTCCGTCGTGATTTCGACAACCTCGCGCACCCATAGACCGCGATCCATTTCAGGCATGACGACATCCACACCGTCTTTTTGGTTGTAGGCCAACAAGCACTGATCGGTCAGCGCAGCAACATCCACGCCAGCCGAATAGCCATCGCTGGCGACCATCAGCAGATTGCCCGAGGTAATGCCCGCCGCCTTGAGCACATCAAGGAAGCGAACGCCTTTGTATTGGGTGCCCTCGACCTCGGCAGAAATCTGATCGAAGGTCCGCAAGTCCTCAAGCGTGAATGACTTGCCCTCTACTGCTAATACTGGCTTGGTCTGTTCAGCCTGTGCTGTAGGGGCCGTTGTTGCGGTAGGCGCTTGAGTGGCCACTGGGATCGGCGTCGGGAACGGGGTCGGGGCCGGCGCTTGGCACGCCGAAAGAATCAAACTGGCCAACAGGGCCAGCGCCAAAACTGCGAACGATGTGCGACGAAACATGAGTGAACCTCCTAGATCGTCTGCATGTTGTATGAACAGACTGAATCTAGAACGCAGCGAGGCGCACCGGGGCGGCGCAAAACGTGCCAGGCAGCAAGCCGTCCGAGGGGTGAGTATCAACCGCGTTCTCCTTTCCAAACACGGGAGGCGCAGCCGTTTCCCGCTGCACCCTAACGCTCATATCCCCTTGGAGCATCCTCAGCAGGCGCCGGTAGGTGATATGAGTCGGAGAACGAGCAATCCAATCGAGGGTAAAGCAACCCAGGCTCATAAAAAAAGCGCCTGCCCGGAAAAAGGCAAGACGCTACAAGCCCGCCTCGTCTCTTCCTCCTTTCCAAACACGGGAGGCGCAGCCGTTTCCCGCTGCACCTTGGCGGCCACACGCCATCGGCCTTCGCAGGTCATTAGGCCATGTGGCTCGGAGATGAGAACTATACGGTGAACAAGGGAGATTATA
>CAZYPJ010000037.1:0-21858 GCA_964649365.1 uncultured Anaerolineales bacterium
CTGCGAGAAGCAGCGCCCCTCTAATTTTCCCGATAATGGCAGCCGCGACTTTCGCGATTCTCCCACGCAGCCTGAGCGACAATGAGCGCTGTTAGCGAGGCGTTGCGCAAGCTGATGATCTCGGCGCTAAGCGGCGTGGTGCGATAGAAAGCGTCGATATCCTGCCGCAGATTGTTGAGGTCGCGCAGAGCACGTTCCAGACGGCGTTGGCTGCGCACCAAGCCAACATAATACCACATGGTGTGCTTGATCGTGGCCATGTCGTGTTCGATAAGCGCCGGGTCGGCGTTGTCGCGCACATCCTCTTCTTTCCAATCGGGGATATTGCGCGGCGAGATGCGCTGCCAGGCAGCGATTTTGTGCTGGATGTCGGTTGCCGCACGTGCGCCCCACACTAACCCTTCGAGCAACGACGCGCTGCCCAGGCGGTTGGCTCCGTGCAACCCCGTGCAACTGACTTCGCCGATGGCGTACAGGCGTTGCAAGTTGGTGCGTCCCCATTCATCCACCCACACGCCGCCGCAAAAATAGTGCGCTGCAGGTACAACGGGGATCGGCTCCTTGGTTGGATCGGTGCCATATTCGCGGCAACTCTGACAGATGTTGGGGAAACGATCCTCAATCTTGTCGGCGGGCATACTCGATGCAATGTCGAGATAAACATGCGAAGCGCCGGTGCGCAGCATCTCTTGGTGGATGCTACGAGCGACGACATCGCGGGGAGCTAAATCTTTCCATTCAGGCGCATAGCGATGCATGAACGGCTCGCCATCCATGTTGAGCAGTTTGGCGCCTTCGCCTCGTAGCGCCTCGGTGATGAGAAAACGAGCCGAGCCGCGATGATAGAACGTAGTGGGGTGAAACTGCACGTATTCCGCGTTGAGAATACGCGCGCCTGCCCGATAGGCCATCGCTAGGCCGTCGCCGGTGGCGCCTTCGGGGTTGGTGGTGTGCAGGAAAATCTGTCCGAGGCCGCCGCTGGCCAGCAGCGTTACTTTGGCCAAAATAGTTCGTACTATGCGGTTAGTTTGATCGAACACATAGGCTCCCACGCACGACAGCGGCTCATAAATCGCTAGGCGATCTAGCGAGTGGTGACTGGGAGTCAGCAGGTCGACCGCAATGTGTTCGGTGAGGATATGGATGTTGGGTCTGCTGCGCAGCGCCTCGACCAGCTTTTCCTGGATGCCCCGGCCAGTGGCGTCGTTCACGTGCAAGATACGGCTCGTCGAATGCGCTGCCTCGCGAGTCAGCTCTAGTCTCTCATCGGCGTCGAGTGTAAAGGGGACGTGATACTTGCCAATTAGCAACTCACGCACGAGGCGCGGGCCTTCGTTAGCCAGGATCTCGACCGCCCGACGGTTGTTGATCCCATCGCCTGCGCGGATCAAATCCGCCGCTAGTTGCTCTGGCGAATCCTCGTGTCCTTCATAAATGATGCCCCCTTGGGCATAATAGGTGTTGGATTCAAGCGGGTCTATGGTCTTGGTAACAATGACGATGTTGAGTTTCTCGTCCTGCGCTAGTTGTAGCGCTGCTGTCGCGCCGGCAATACCACAACCGATCAGTAACACGTCGCACTCGATGATTTTGGGAATTTCTGTCATGCTAATTTGCCTTTAACATTCTTTCCAGGGCCATGCGTGCCCAATGCGCCGTTTCCGCTTCGACGGTCACAACGTTTTGGGGGCTGCCTTGAAGGATTTGCTCCAGAACATAGAGCACGTGGGGCATAGTAGTCATTGCCATTTGCCTGCAAGCTGAGCGCTTGAGGGGCGCGACGGTGCGGTCGGTGAATTGTTGGGTCAAGCGATTGACCATATGCCATTCGGTGCCAATGATGATCGTAGAGCCAACGGGCGATTGCTCAACATAACGGATGATGCCTGTCGTCGAGCCAGTGGCATCAGATACAGCCACTACTTGGTGAGTACACTCGGGGTGAACGATCACTCTACAGCCCGGGTAACGTTGTCGCGCGACGGCCACGTCATCGGGTGTGAAGGTGGTGTGTACATTGCAGAATCCCTTCCACACTACGATGCGACAATTGGCCAACATCTGCGGATCGGGTGGATTGATAGGATCCCAAACGCCGATCTGTTCGTGCGGTATCCCCATTGCGAGAGATGTATTTGTGCCCAAGTGCTCGTCGGGCAGGAATAGGATGTGCTTCTTATGTTTCCATCCCCAGGTTAGCATCTCGTTGGCGTTAGCCGAAGTGCATACCGCTCCGCCGTGTTGCCCCACAAAGGCTTTGACTGACGCTGTCGAGTTCTGATAAGTAATAGGGATGAGATCATCGGGCCACAATGCACTTAAAACCTCCCAAGCAATGGTCGCGTCCTCGACGCTGGCCATGTGCGCTATTGGGCAATAAGCTTCTATTACAGGCTGGATCACTTGCTGGTCGGGCTGGCACAGAATCGCAGCGGACTCGGCCATAAAGTGTACACCGCAAAAGACGATGTAACGCGCCTCGCGTGCCTCGGCAGCGCGGCGGGACAGATCCAGCGAGTCGCCTCGATAATCAGCGAATTGAATCACCTGATCGCTCTGGTAGTGATGCCCAAGAATCGTGAGTTCCCGGCCTAGCGCTTGCTTAGCTTGCCAAATGGCGCACTCAACCTCGCTATCGGGCATTGTTCGGTATCGTTCAGGCAGCGCCGACATGCTCTCTCCCCTTATCTACGCGCCAATGTAATATCCAGACTGATGTCGAGCGCCGTCACCGAGTGGGTGAGCGCACCCACTGAAATGAAATCTACGCCGGTGGCGGCTACCTCAGCTACGCTTTGAAGATTGATGCCCCCGGATGCCTCTAGCTCGGCGCGACCCGCCGTCCGGCGCACGGCCTCACGCATAGCGTCGAGGCTCATGTTGTCGAGCATGATCCGTTCTACGCCGAGTTGCAGCGCTTCGTCGAGTTGCTCCAGCGATTCTACCTCAACTTCGATGGCCAGCTTGACGCCCTTTTCGCGCACCGCTTGCACGGCGCGCGTAATGCTGCCCGCCGCTTCGATGTGGTTATCTTTGATTAACACCATATCATACAGGCCGATACGATGATTGCTGCCGCCGCCCAGCTTGACGGCCAGTTTGTCCAATGCGCGCAGGCCCGGTACGGTCTTGCGCGTATCAAGGATTTTCGCGCGAGTTCCCACCACAGCCTGCACGTGCCGATGGGTGAGCGTGGCGATGCCCGACATGCGCTGCAAAAAGTTCAGCGCCACACGCTCGGCAATGAGGATGCCCGGCCCGTCACCCTCTACGCGGGCGATGATATCACCTGGAGTTACGGAGGTACCATCCTCTACCAACGGCGTGTACATAATTCGATGGTCTATTTGGGCAAACACCTCGCCCACTACATCCAACCCCGCTACAACTCCCGGCGCCTTGACCAAAAATTGTCCTGTCAGGTGCGTCGAGGGAGGGATGATGGCCAGGCTGGTCACGTCGCCCGATCCAATATCTTCGGCCAACGCGCGTTGGACGATCTGCCGAATCTCGTCAGAGACTGTCATATCTGGATTTGCCTCATCGGTAGGGTTGTTCGCATTGTACACCCAATGAGAGCAGACGCAAAGATAGCGACGCTTTTTTATTTCGTGGCGATGAATAGCCCAGTATCTTTGGTGATATAGAACGCGCCTTTGCTGTTGATCTGCGCCTGCGCCAGAGCCGTGAATTCAACCAGGCGCGGTTGAATAGCCTCTTTGGCCCCCGTGGAAAGCACATAGGCTACCAATGACTCGACCTCTGTTACGGCAAGGCCGTCTTCATAGCGTTCCAGACGCACCAGGGAGAAATGACGCGCAAGCTGCTCGCCGCCGTTTTCTAGCGAAAACGATGATAGCTGGGCTTTGACGCCGACATCGGCGCCCGGCGCAAACTGCTCGATCAGCGCCGCTAACTCGCATAGATGAGCGCCGCCATTGGCGGCGGCGAAGAGCCATCCTCCTGGCGCGAGCACACGATGGATCTCGCTCAAGGCTCGACTGACATCGGGCGCGTGAAAGAGCATATGGTTGGCGATTACGGCATCGAACGAATTGTCAGAGTAGGGAATGGCCTGCACATCAGCCCGGTCGAAGTGGATGTCGCGCCTCGCGCTTTGCAGCGTCTGTTTTGCCTCGGCGATCATGCCCTCCGAAAGATCGGTTAGAGTGATCTCCCACTCTGACGGGATGCGCGCCAGGTTCGCCATCCACACCCCGCCCGATCCGCAGCCTACTTCCAATACCCTCGCTTGGGACGGCAACTCGAGCAGCCGGTCGAACACCCACCGAAACCAGCCATACGGATTCGTACTAAAGCGCGCATGCAAGGCCAGGCGCGCGTTCAGGTTCGATGCATTAGCGTATTGGCAGTGTACATAGTTCGGATCGGAAAGCGATAGCATTACGACTCCTTTGGCAGTGAGATGGCCAACAAGGATTATGCGCTGTCAACGCGCGGATGGGAATTGGCTGCACAGCTTGACGCTAGGGCGCTTTGCATTATGATACGCCCTGTATTCAAAAGGAGGGCATTGTCCATGAAGTTCATGATTCGAGAAGCAATGTCGGTTTTTTGGCAGACCCTAAAAGATGTCTGGGAGGAGCTTTACTCCTTAGGCATGGTGAATCTGGTGTGGATTTTCTGCTTTTTGCCTATTACCCTCATCGGGGAAGTGCCTATCTATTTGGCAATTCCGCTCATTCTGATCACATTGGTGGCCGTCCCCTCGGCTACGGTGGGAATCTACTATGTGACGCGGCGCGTGGCCCAGGGCAAGACGTTCCATTTCGCTGATTTTATTGATGGCGTCAAGCTTTACTGGTGGCGTAGCCTGATATGGTTACTGGTCAACGTGGTGGTGCTCTATCTCATCTATACCAACATCGTATTTTACCCCAACATCGTCAAGACCACCACATTGCTCGCCATGATCGGGGGCTTGTGGATCGCCGCGGCGGCGTTCTGGCTGGCGATTCAGCTTTATTATTGGCCCATGTTCTTGCAGCAAGAAAAGCCTAACATGCTGTTGGCCTGGAAGAATGCTGCATTCTTGTTTTTAGCTAACCCGTTCTATGGTTTCTTTATCGTCTGCTTCACCCTTGTATTGGCAGTGGTCTGCGTCGGATTGGTGCTGCCATTTATCTTTGTGGGCATGACTGTGGTGGCGCTCTTGGGCAATAACGCCGCACAGACGTTCCTAGTGGCGCTCAAAGTGATTGAAGACCCGCGCCCTAAACCGCTGGGCCGCTAACCGCAAGGAGGTCGCCGATGATGCAGAAACCTTTGCCGAGCCGTCAGTTGCGAGTAGAGAACCTTGCCGTCCAGGTCTATGCCTCGCGCGAGGCGATGGGCGCCGCCGCTGCCCACGATGCGGCGGCATGTATCCGGCAGCTTGCTGCCACTCAAAATGTGGTGCGGGTCGTCTTTGCGGCGGCTCCCTCACAAAACGAATTTCTGGCCGCTTTGCGAGCCATGCCCGATATGCCTTGGGGGCAGGTCGAAGCGTTCCACATGGACGAATATATCGGCTTGCCGCCCGACGCTCCGCAGAGCTTTGCCCGTTTTCTGCGCGAGCGGTTGTTCGAGCATGTGCCTTTGGGACGCGTCGAGTATATCAGCGGCACAGCCGCTGATCCCGAAGCTGAGGCAGAACGCTACAGCGCTCTCTTATCTGAGCGCCTGCTCGACATTGTGTGCGCCGGCATTGGCGAAAACGGCCATATGGCGTTCAACGATCCGCCGGTGGCCGACTTTCAGGATCGCAAGACGGTCAAGATCGTCGCGCTCGACGCCGCCTGTCGCCATCAACAGGTGCACGATGGCGCCTTTGCGACGTTCGATGATGTGCCTCGTACGGCGCTCACCTTGACGATCCCGGCGTTGATGGCGGCCCGCTGGATCTATTGCATCGTGCCTGGCCCTACCAAGACCGATGCTGTGCGGCGCACCTTGCGAGATGAAATCTCCACTGCCTGCCCGGCTACGGTTATGCGCCGCCATCCGCAAGCGACGTTGTACCTGGATCAGCAGTCGGCGGCGCAAATCTAGCCCGGCGTGTTCGTTACCCACAAGCAAAGGAGCCTCATGGTCAAGCTATCGGTGTGCATCGAAATGTTCTGGCGAGAGTTGCCTTTTGAGGAGCGCATCGCGCGCGTGGCGGCATTGGGTTATCCGGCGTTCGAGTTCTGGAGCTGGAAGAACAAAGACATTGCCAAGATCAAAGCCGCCATGCAAACCCACAATCTACCCATCGCGGCGCTTTGCTTGGAACCTGGCTCTAGCCTGATCCGCCGCAATTATGAGGCTGCTTTGATACAAGGGATGAAAGAAACTGCTGTGGTGGCCCATGAATTGGGCTGCAAAACAATCATCGCCACCACAGGCAATACCTATGACGACGAGAGCTATGAGATTTCGAGGCGGCGCGTGGTGCGCCAACTGACCGCTGTGGCCCACGTGGCCGAGGACAACGGTCTCACGCTGGTGATTGAGCCGCTCAACACCCTAGCCGACCATCACGGCTACTGGCTGACCAAGATGAGCCAGGCGGTGGATGTGGTCAGCGCGACGAATTCGCCCGCCGCCAAAATCCTCATGGATTGCTACCATCAGCAAATCCAGGAGGGCAACATCATCAACAACCTTACCGAGTACATCGCTCACATCGGCCACTTTCACACCGCAGGCGTACCGGGGCGAAACGAATTATTGGGCGGCGAGCAGGATTATCGCGCTATATTCAAAGCGATTGACGCCACGGGCTATAACGGTTATGTGGGCCTGGAGTACAAACCCACGATGGACGCCGATCTTTCGCTCAAGCAAACGCTGGGCCTAGTGCAAGGCTAATTCACACGGAGGGAACCATGCGCATTGCATTTATCGGCACGGGTGGGATCGCACGCAGTCACGCTGATGGCCTGGCCAAGCGCGAGGATATCGTTTTCGTGGGCGCCTATGATGCTCTCTCCGAGCGCGCCCAGGCTTTTGCCGCGCGCTACAAGGGCGAGGCCTACACCGATCTCAACGAGATGCTGGATCGCAGCAAGCCCGATGCGGCTTGGGTGTGTATGCCGCCTCATGTTCACGGCCCAGCCGAGATGGCGCTGCTGGAGCGGCGTATCCCCTTCCTGGTCGAAAAGCCGATCAGTGTCTCAATAGACACCGCGCGGCGTATCTTGGAGCAAGTCGAGCGCACGGGTGTAGTGACGACGGCGGGCTATATGAACCGCTATCGCCGCAGCATCAACCGCGCCCGCGAGATCACAGCCTCCGATCCGGCGGTGTTGGTGCATGGCGGCTGGATCGGAGGGACGCCCGGCGTCCCGTGGTGGCGCGTCAAGGCCGAATCGGGCGGGCAAATCGTCGAGCAGACCACGCATACCTTTGATATTGTGCGTTATGTGGTAGGCGAGCCGGAAAGCGTTTTCGCTCAGGGTACACGCGGTTTTGTCAAAGATATGCCCAATTACGATGTAGAAGATGCCAGTACCGTGGTTATCCAATTCGCCAATGGCGCGGTGGGTAACCTGATGAGCTGCTGCGCCAACCGCAGCGGCGGCGGCGGGACGCACCTCACCATCGCCTGTGTCAACCACATGATGGTATTCACTGGCTGGGAGCATTCGGCGGTGATCCATAAATCGCGCATCGAGCAAGAACACATCGCCGGGGAGCCGAACGTCTTTGAGATCGAGGATGGCGCGTTCATCGAGGCGGTCAAGACCGGCAACGCTGGTCTAGTGAAATCGCCTTACAGCGACGCTATCAAGACATTAGCGTTTTGCCTGGCGGCCAACAAATCGCTCGAAACCGGCGCGCCCGTTAAGGTTAGCTCGATCTAGCACCGAAGGAGCCAGAACGTGATAATCCCTCATGATTATGAAGAGCGCGTCTATGCGGGCGTGCTGGGCAAGGTCATCGGCGTCTATGTCGGCCGCCCTTTCGAGGGGTGGACGCACGAGCGCATTATCAAGGAACTGGGTGAGATCAAGTATTACGTCCACGACAAGCTGGGCAAACCGCTGATCGTGACCGATGACGATATTTCGGGCACGTTCACCTTTGTGCGGGCCATGTCCGATTACGGCAATACGCTGGCACTCACTGCCGCGCAGATCGGCCAGACCTGGCTGAACTATTTGATCGAGAAAAAGACGGTGCTTTGGTGGGGCGGCATGGGCAACTCGACCGAGCACACCGCTTATTTGCGCCTCAAAGCAGGGATACAGGCGCCCGCCAGCGGTTCGATGGCGCTCAACGGGCAGGTGGTGGCCGAACAGATCGGCGCGCAAATCTTTATTGACGGCTGGGGGATGATTTCGCCGGGCGAGCCGCAGCAAGCCGCCGAGCTGGCCCGCCGCGCTGGCAGCGTCAGCCACGATGGTGAGGCGATCTATGGCGCCCAGGTGGTGGCTGCCATCGAAGCGCAGGCTTTTGTCGAGGCCGGCATCCATCAATTGCTGGATGTGGGTACGTCGGTAATCCCCAAAGATTCGCTCATCTATCGCCTGATCGCCGACCTGCGCGATTGGCGCGCCAAATACGATAGCTGGTACGATTGCTTTTACCGCATCGCCGCCAATTACGGCTATGACAAGTATGGCGGCAATTGCCATATGATTCCTAATCATGCGCTGGTCATCATGGCGTTGCTCTATTCGGACGATAGCTTCCAAAAGGCTATGACGGTGGTCAACACAGCGGGCTGGGATACCGATTGCAACTCGGCCAACGTGGGCTGCATCATGGGCATCAAAAATGGTCTGGCTGGCCTCGACGCTGGACCAGATTATCGCAGCCCCGTGGCGGATCGGTTGTATCTGCCGACGGCGGATGGCGGGCGCGTCGTCACCGATGCATTGCACGAAGCTTACGAGGTGATCCAAATGGGTCGCGCGTTGGCGGGCGACCCGAAGCCGCTGCCCAAAGCAGGCGCGCGTTTTCACTTTGATTTGCCCGGCGCGACGCAGGGGTTCATCTCGGATGATAGCAGCGAGTGCGCCGGAACGGCTTGGGTAGAGAATGCCCCTGGGCATAGCGAGGGCGGCTCACGCAGTCTGGCGATCCATTATCGCGGCGTGGCCGATGGCCGACCTGCGCGCATCCAACGCGAGACTTATCCCGATTACAGGAACGACCCTACGCATGGCTACCGTATGGTCGCCTCGCCTACACTCTATAACGGGCAAAAGATCAGCGCGCGACTGGCCGCCGATGCATCCAACACTTCGCCAGTGACGGCTTGTTTGTACGTCAAAATCTTTGGCCCCGATGACCAGCTTGCCATCTTGCGCGGCCCGCATGTGGCGTTGGGTGCGGGCGCAGCGCAAGTGCTGAATTGGACTGTACATACGCCCACGGGTTGCCCCATCGCTTGGGTGGGTGTTGAACTGTCATCGCTCACACGGGCCGATGGTACAGCCTATCTCGACTGGCTCACCTGGTCGGGCGCGCCCACGCTCAGGCTCGATCCGCCCCAGCATAACGGCGCACGCTGGCTTGACGCTTGGGTGCAGGCCTGCGATGTTGTTACGCCCGGGCGCGAACAAACTTATCGGCTGATTCAGGACCAAGGTGTGGGATTGCTTATTCAGGGCGCGCGCGAATGGCAGGATTACACCATCAGCGCCACGCTCACGCCGCATCTGGCGCAGGCGTTCGGCGTTGCCGCGCGCGTGCAGGGGCTAAAGCGTTACTATGCGTTGCGACTTGCCAAGTGCGGGCAGGTGCAGTTGGTGCGCGAGCTAGATGGCGCGCACGTCTTGGCGCAAGCTTCTTGCGATTGGAAACTGTACGAGCCGCGCAAGTTGAGCCTGACGGTCAAAGGATCGCACATTATCGCCAGAGTGGATGACAAAATCGCGCTAGAAGCTGAGGACGGCGCCCTGACCGGCGGGGCCATCGCCTTGTGGGTTGAAGAGGGTCGTCTGGGCTGCGACGATGTCGCCGTTGAACCTGCGTGATAATCAACTACCAAGATTGTCACAAGCCCGTTGCTCTTGCAGCAACGGGCTTGTGCATTCAAAGCATTATCGTTTGATCGTGAGATAGGGGCGGCTGAACGTGTTGCCCGAATCGCGCGACGATAGCTCGTAGGCTACCGATACGCTACCGCTGCCTTTGATGATGATGCCATAGTTAGCGCTGGGATTGTTCACCCAGGTCTGCGCCAGTGAAGTAATGTCCACGCTGAACCAGGCGTCGTCGGCGTTAAACGTGTAGGCGGCGACGGCGGTAGTGTCGCGGTCGGTAGAGGCGTTGCACCCCGCGCTGCCCCAGCTCACGCCTGAACTGGCTTGGTTCCAAGTGGCCTCGGTCTCGCTCCATGCGCGTTTGACTGCATACACCGATCCGGTCAAGTGACCGGTGTTGGTGCGGTTTTCGACATACACATTCAGCATCGCTTTTTGGATCGTGCTTCCCGTCGGGATGGCGCTCAAATCAAAGCGCAGCAGGGCGGCGTACACATCGCCATAACGCACGCGGACGAGCGGTAGGCTGCCCAGATTCTGCGCCGGATACCATTGATCGAGCGTGGTGTCAGCTGCCGCCTCGTAACGCGTGCTGCCGGGTATCAACGTCGGTGTGGGGGCAACCACTGAGGTGGGCGTGGGCGTCATCGGCGTGGCTGAGGTGGCCGTTGGCGTCGCCGTAGGTCGCGGCGTAGAGGTGGCCGTGGGGGGCGGCGTTGCTGTTGGCGCGGGCGTATGCGTCGGCGTGGGCAGTGGGCCGGTAGCTAACGTCCAGCTGATCGGGTCGGTCCCCTGAACCCATATACCCTTCCGGGGCGTTAGTTGGGGGAGCGAGTTGGCCTGCGGCGAGCCGGGTGTATAGAGCAGCCAAGGTTGCGACGCCGAGGCTTCATAACTATAGATCGAGACCAATCGCGTTCCTAACGGCTCGACTGCCGCAGCGATGTTGAGCGATTCATCGAGCGGATAGCCGATCAAGTTCCAGCCGGCCGCCAACGGGATATTGATCACTGTCTGTGGCACGCAGTTCGTGCGCCATGTGGCGCTGACCAGGGCGCTGACCCACAACCCTTGACCGGGTTGGATCTCGGCCAATTGCTGAGCGTAAGGCACATTGGGATCGTAGGTAAGCCAGGCTTGTTGTGCGGCATCGTAGGCATAGACGCGATCAATTTGGCTACTGATGGCGCTGAATATATCGCTGGCGCGCGAGGAGTACGGCGCGCCGGGCAAGGCTACCAAGTTCCAGCCGGCGGCGAGGTCAAGCGTATAGGCACGCGTGTTGGTCAACTCCAGATGCACGATACTGGTGGATTTGGCGGGCACAGGCACAGCCAGCGAAAGGGTGTTGCCCTGCACCGTGGTCGGTATGGAGCTGCCGCTCACCCATTCAGTGGCAAGGTAGCCGCCAGCGCTGGGCAAGCCGAGGTCGTCCAGATTCACCCATACCGTGGTGGTGATGGCGCTGGTGGTCATATTGCGCAAAGTGAAATACAGCGGCGAGCCGCTGCCATAGCGTTCGATATAAACCTGTGGATTGCTGGTGGTGGCCTGCGTTACCGGCTCCCAGCCGGCTTGGTTGAGTGCGATGATCTCGGGGATATAGCGGGCGAACAAGTCGCGGTCGCGTTCGTACCAATCGGATCGTTCCCAATAGTTCGTCACGCCGCCGTCGGGCGTGAAAAAGCTGGGATAAATGCCATAGAAAGCACAGACCTGGAAATACTGTTCGGTCATCGCGTGGGTGAACACGGTGAGGTCTGATGTTTGCAACACGCCGTAGGGTTTGCGATAACTAAAAGTGCGCCATAAATTGAGCAGCGAGTCCATGTCGGGGAAGAATTGTCCGTTCACCACCCAGCTACGTTCGCTGCCTAGGATGTCGAATAGGTGCGCGGGAAAGGCCCAACGCAGCAATGTGCTGTTGGCCATCACAACTTTGCCCAAATTGTGGATGTCGTCGGTCACCCATTTGGCGAATTCGTAGCTGGAAAAGACGTGCGGCAACACGGGGCGCTTTCCCGCCGTATCAAAGGTTAGCGGCAGGTCGCTGAATTGAAAATGCGCTTGGCGAAAGTTGCTGTTCAAGCCCCGACTCTCAAAGCTATCTATGTATTCGCCATCGAGGATGCCCCATTCGGGATGCGAATAGGGCGCTTTGAGATCGTCACTCCAGGCTTGTTGCGCCTTGCTGCGTGTGTAGGGAGAGATGCTCAATTCGGGGTCAGCGTTGAGCACAAACGCTGCGGCGTGGCCCGCGAACGCCTCGCTGGCCGCCTCGTAAAGGTACTTACCGTTGGTATCGAATATACCCGAGCTGAGGATGGCGTTGCCCCAGCGGTTCGTATTGTCGACGGACGCCGAGAGCATCGTGTTCACATAGTTCATCACGGCGCTATAACTGGTGTTGTCCACGCTGGTGGGCAGATTCAGCCAATAACCCCACGGTTCGGTCAGGTAGCGCAGCGTGTAGGCATTCACGCTATCATCGTAGGCATAGACCCGCGAGTTGCCCGTCTCGTGGTATTTGATGTGAAAATCGCCGATATTGGGGATGCTGTCTAGGTCGGCGTGAGCCACCCAAATGCCGTCTTCTGCCACGCGCCGAGCGAAAAAATCTGGGTAGATTTGCACATACTTGGCAAAGGCGCTACGAAAGCCCCAGGTCGGGTCGTGATGATAGAGCAGCAAGCGCACAGCAGTTTGGCCAGGGGTCTGCGCGGCCTGCGATAGGCCCAGTTCGCACACTATATAGTATTGATTAGTGGCCGAGTTGTAGGCAAAGCGCGAAACCACCGGATGATCCATCGGATAGGCCAGCGCAAGGCCGCCGCCGGGGCCGCTGAGGTCGCTCAGACAATAATAGCTCATGTAGCCGTTAGCGCCCCATTCGGTGGCCAGGGCAAAGCGCTGCTCGGTAGTGGAACCTGCTGAGGTGCTGGTTCGTATATCCTGCCACCAGGTGCGCCCTGTAGGGGCGATGGGCAACGCAAAATAGAGCGAGATGGCGCGATCGTTGCCGGTAGTATCTTGCAGGCTGGCGTCAATGAGAATATGGTTGCCGCCCGGACGAAACGTTGCTTGTAAGTTGAGCCCTAGCGTCGCATCGCTGGCCGAATAGATCAATCCATCGCCGGCGGCTGTTACCGTACCGCCCAAATGCACATAGTTCGAGCCTGCCGCTACGTCGCGTACATAAAACCCGCCGGCATGTATATTGGCGGCGTCGAGCTGCTCCTGGCCGTTGATTTGCAGGCTGCTCATCGCGCCGCCGTAGGCCGTCAATCCCAGCGAAAGGCCATCGCCCGAATTCACCCACAGCACCTCCGATCCTTCCCATGGCTTGCTGGCGGGTGCGCCATAGAGGATTTTGGCTTCATCGAAAAGGCGAATATCGCCCACGTATTCGCCTAAAGCCAGATCGTCGAACCATGCCTGGCCCGGCGAGCCGCTCTGGAACATAGCCCAAAGCTGTATCCGCGATACGGGCTTGTCGGGATAGATGATCTTGTCCACATATTCCCAATCGTGCGTGCCGCCGCTAAAACAGGCGTATTGAGAGTATGCCTGAGAGCCGTCGGTGTAGTAGATGTCGAGGTAGAGCGAGTATTGCATCCGGCAACCGGCAGTGACAGCGCTGGCTTTGCTCCACCCGCTTACATAGATTGGGCGACTGACCGTTTGGTTGAGCGTTACTTGTTGTATGGCCGCCCCCAGGCTGCCCGATGAGATGCGCGCCGAGCGCGAACCGCTGTGCGCTACAGCAGTATCTATGACAAATTGCGTGCCGTACGATGTCCAGCCGGTCGCGCCCGATTCATAGCCGGGGTTGGCGACACGGTTGGGGCCGCGTTCCATATTGGCGATATTGACGCTGCCTTGCACCGTCCAACTCGCGGCGCTGGGGCCGACGGCGTGGGCAACCAGAGGCTCGTACCAAATAGCTGCCGCCAACAGCGCGACAACCCATAGCCAGCGTTTCGCGTTCACCGCTCCTCCGTTCTGGAATCTCGTTGAGCATTGTTGCAAAAATGCGCTCAGCATTTGTTTGTTATGACGTTAAGAAAGCTACCGAGGTAACGTGCGCTGACGAAGCGCGCGGTTGACACGCAGGCTCGAAAACGCTAGGATATGCGCATCTTTTCCTTGACCGATCCAATTATCTCAACTAAGGAGCATCTGCAATGTCTCAGGTTCCTATCGCACTGCAATTGTACACGGTTCGCGATGAAACAGCCAGGGATTTCAAGGGTACGGTGCGTAAGGTGGCCCAGATGGGCTATGCTGGCGTGGAATTAGCCGGCGATGGCGGCCTCAGCGCTGAAGAGATGAGCGACCTGCTCGCCGAGACCAAGCTCAAACCCGCGGGCGGGCATGTGGGCCTCAATGTGTTTGAGCAGCAATTGGACCAGGTCATCGCTTATTATTTGGCTATCGGCAACCCGTGGGTAGGCGTGCCCGCTCTGCCCAACGAACTGCGCAACCCCAAGGGGTTTCAGCAGGCGGCGCGTTCGATGAACAAGATCGGCGCGGCCCTCAAAGAGGCTGGACTGACGCTTTATTACCACAATCATGCCTTTGAGTTCGAGGTCATCGAAGGACAGCGCGGGATGGATATTCTGCTGCGCGAATTGGACCCGGCGTTGGTCAAACTCGAACCCGATGTGTACTGGCTATACTATGCGGGCGTAGATCCGGCGGCGTTCATCCGTCAGAACAGCGGGCGTTTCCCGTTGGTGCATCTCAAAGATATGATCGGCATCGGCGAGACGCGCACTTGGGCCGAAGTGGGCCAGGGAATCTTGGATTTCCAGTCCATCTTTGCGGCCAGCGAAGCGCAGGGCGCGCAGTGGTACATTGTTGAGCAAGATCGCTGCGCTGGGCCCAGTCTCGATAGCGCACGACTGAGCCTGGAAAACCTGAAAAAGTGGGGCAAAGCGTAACAAATCGCTGGTGATCAGCGATCAGTGGTCAGTTTGCCGACTACTGATCGCTGACTGCTTTGTTGCGATATGAAAGGAACAAGAATGGCGGCTTTTCCTATACTGACCGATGCCCAACGCCTGGCTATGCTGGAACCGCCGCGTGGGCCGGTGAACATGGTGCTCGATACCGATACCTATAACGAAATTGACGATCAATTTGCGCTAGTCTATGCGCTGCTGTCGCCCAATCTGACGGTAGAGGCCGTATACGCCGCGCCGTATTTCAACGACCGCTCCACCGGCCCCGCCGATGGCATGGAAAAGAGCTATGAAGAAATCCTGCGCATATTGGATCGGCTGGGCCACAAGCACAACGATTTCGTGTTTCGCGGGTCAGATCGCTACCTGCCATCCAAAGCCGAGCCAGTGCGAAGCGCCGCCGCTGAAGACCTCATCGAGAAGGCGTTAGCGCCGCGCCAGGGGCCGCTCTATGTGTTGGCTATCGGCGCTATCACTAACGTCGCCTCGGCGATCTTGATAGAACCCAAGATCATCGAGCGGATCGTGCTGGTGTGGCTGGGCGGGCAGCCGCGCTATTGGCCCACGGCCCACGAGTTCAACTTGCAGCAAGATGTGCCCGCCGCGCAAGTGGTATTCGATTGCGGCGTTCCTTTGGTGCATGTGCCCTGCAAAAACGTGGCCGAACATCTGCGCACCACTCTGCCCGAGATGCGGGAATACGTCAAGGGGCGCGGCGCCATTGGCGACTATTTGTTCAAGATTTTCGAGGACTATCACGCCGACCATTACGCATATTCCAAAGTGATCTGGGATATTAGCACCGTGGCTTACCTGAACAACCCCGATTGGGTGCCCACGCAAGTACGGCCCTCGCCGATCCTGACCGATAGCAAGACCTGGGCGTTCGACGCTAACCGCCATGTGATCCGCGAGGCGACCGATATCAATCGCGATGGCGTGTTCGGCGACTTGTTCCGCAAGCTGGAGGATCGGGCCAAGCAATAGGCTCGGCGCGCATTGACGAATAGTGAACGGCCCGACGAGGCAACTTGTCGGGCCGTTTGTGTATCGCAATGCAGACGATCACAAGTCGGTATTGTTGTGCGCCTCGATCAGCCCTTTGGCGCGGGCGATGAACGCCTCCACCGTCATCGCGCCCAGGTTCTCGTTGGTGCGCAACCGCACCGCCACCGAATCGGCCTCAGCCTCGCGGTCGCCGATCACCAGCATATAAGGGATCTTTTCGAGCTGCGCCGCCCTGATCTTGGCGTTCATGCGTTCGCTTGAATTATCCAACTCGACGCGCAGCCCGGCGGCCTTGAGCCTGGCAGCCACCTGGCCTGCGACCTCATTGTGCCGATCCGAGATGGGGATGACCTTGGCTTGCACCGGCGCCAGCCACAGCGGGAACGCCCCGGCATAGTGCTCGATCAGCACACCAAAGAACCGCTCCATCGAACCGAGCAACGCGCGATGTACCATGTAGGGACGATGCTCCTGGCCGTCGGCGCCCACATAGATCATGCCGAACCGCTCGGGCATATTAAAATCGAACTGGATGGTGGTCATTTGCCATTCGCGGCCCAACGCATCCCTAATCTTCAGGTCAATCTTTGGCCCATAGAACGCGCCGCCGCCTTCGTCAACGTGATACTCGACGCCCTGGATTTCGAGCGCTTTGCGTAATGAAACCATCGCTTGATCCCAGCGATCTTGCTCGCCGATGGCATCGTCTGGGCGTGTGGCCAGGTAAGCCTTGATGTCATAGAAGCCAAAGGCGTGCCACAGATCTAGCGAAAAGCGCAGCACCCCCAGGATTTCATCTTCGATCTGTTCGGGTGTGCAGATGATGTGCGCATCGTCTTGCGTAAAGCCGCGCACGCGCAGCAGACCGTGCAGCACGCCACTTTTCTCGTAGCGATACACTGTGCCCATTTCGGCCCAACGCAAAGGCAGTTCACGGTACGAGCGCCGCTGCGTGTTATAGATCATGATGTGGAAGGGACAGTTCATCGGCTTGATGTAGTAGTCCTGCCCATCAATGTCCATCGGCGAATACATACTGCCTTTGTAAAAGCCGAGGTGTCCCGACGTCTCCCACAACCACGAACGTCCGATGTGCGGCGTATAAAGGATTTCGTACCCGCCCTCATAGTGGCGCTGTCGCCAGAACTCTTCTACGGCGGCGCGGATGCGCGCGCCTTTGGGATGCCAATAGACCAGCCCCGCGCCGGCTTCTTCGTGCAACGAGAAGAGGTCTAGCTCTTTGCCCAGGCGGCGATGGTCGCGCCGCTCGATCTCGGCCAGCAAGTCGAGATAGCTCTGGAGTTCTTCTTTGCTGTTCCAGATCGTGCCATAAATGCGTTGGAGCATGGGGCGTTTCTCATCGCCGCGCCAATAGGCCGCCGCTGTGTTCAGCAGAGCCAGCGCGTTGGCTTTGAGATAGCTGGTATTGGCCACGTGCGGCCCACGGCATAGATCCACAAAGTCGCCATGCTTGTAAATCGAGATCACCTCGCCCTCGGGCATCTCGCGGATCAGCTCTTGCTTGTAGGGTTGGTCGGCGAACAGCGCCAGCGCCTCTTCGCGCGAAACCTCGCGGCGCTCAAAGGCGTATCGAGCTTTGATGCTCTCTTTCATCAGTTCGGCGATTTTGATCAGATCGTCGGGTGTGAGTGGGCGGGGCAGGTCGAAATCATAGTAAAAGCCGTTCTCGATGGCCGGGCCTATGCCGAATTTCGCCCCTGGAAAGAGCTTGAGCACGGCCTCGGCCATGACATGTGAGGCCGAGTGCCTCAGTACCTCCAATTCCGAATGCGAGTCTGCTGACGACATGATGTATTCCTCCCTTGTAGGTATAAGCTAGTTTGCGCAACCCGTTCCCGGCGTGATCGCCGGGCCGGTAGTAATGGTTCGATCCATAGCGCTCCTTTCTGTGTGGGCAAAACAAAAACCTCCCGCCCCTATGGGGCGAGAGGTCGGCGCACAAAGGCGACGCTCACGCGGTTCCACCCACATTCCACAGCGGCGTTGAACACGCGCTGTGCTCGTTTGGCCGATAACGAGGCCAACCGGGGCCAAATACTAAGAACGTTCGCCGAACGCTCCGTTCCAAA
Organism: uncultured Anaerolineales bacterium; assembly: GCA_964649365.1. Lineage (GTDB taxonomy): Bacteria > Chloroflexota > Anaerolineae > UBA1429 > UBA1429 > CAZYPJ01. The sequence continues at coordinate 18,040 of CAZYPJ010000037.1, forward strand.
GCCAGCTCCCAGGGGGTTTTCGCCATGATTCAACGCGAAAGGTTCTCAGCTAATTGCCTCTCGTCTCTGTCGCTTACAACACGGCTACTCGTCCTGATCGGCGCATTTGTATGGATGTCAAGACATCCCTCAGATTTGAGTCAATTATAGCACGATTCTGTCTATCTGGCAACGATCAAAAAACGCATCAGTTTTTCTGCAGAAACGCGATGATCTCGTCGAGCACCGTTTCGGGTTGCTCGATGTGGGCGAAATGACCTACACCTGCCATCTGGCGCATCTGCCCGCCGATCTGTTTGGCGAACGCGTCGAGATATTTCGCCCCTACGACCTGATCGCGCTCGCCGTGCAAGATGAGCACGGGGTATTGGGCGCGCCCCAGTGCTGGCTCGACATCGCGTTCCAGCAACCCATCGCGAGCGACCAAGTTAGGCAAAATCTCGGTGTTTTCGAGGAGTAATCCCGGCGGCAATAGGGCAATCTCCCCATAATGGGCGTAAGCGGCTTGCAGGCGCTCCTGCACCAAAGCCAGATCGCTGCCGTAAGCGCCAGTGGCGATTAGTACTTGGTCAAGCTGGGATAGATTGTCGAAAGAATGTACCCCCTTTTGTAGATTTCGGATGTCATTCGACAGATCGGCGTGCTGGTTCATTTGAGAGGATAACATCGCGACCTGCGCCTGTACCGTCTGTGGAAAAGAGGGAATGGGCGAGATCAGAATCAGGCTGGAAACGCGCTCCGGATAGCGCGCGGCGTAGGTTAGCGCCAGATAGCCCCCCCAATCCTGGCCGATGAGGGTGATCTGCCCGGCTCCTAGCGCCTCGCGCAATGTCTCGATATCGTTCACAAAGGCATCCGTCGTATAGCCGCCCGGGCCGGGATCGTCTGAGCGCCCACAGCCGCGTTGATCGAGATACGCCACATCGAGATAGGGCAGCAACGATTCGGAGGCTTCGTACATCCAAACATAGGGAACCATGCCCGGGCCGCCTTCCAGATAAATCGCTGCCTTGTCGGATGGGCCATCGAGCCATTGATAGGCGAGCTGTACGCCGTCGGGGCTGCGCACGACGCGCGTCTCGCCTGCCGGGGGGCCAGCGAACTGGGGTACGTTGTCCAGGTCAAGCGTCCCGAGACCTTCGATTAACTCATTGTACAACAAAGTATAGTCTGCATCGGACATGTCACCCAATTCTTGTAATAGTTCTTGCGTCGTGATGTAAGCGCCAGTCTGATAGGTATTATGCTTTTGCCACAGTTGTCGCAGCGCGGCGCTCAGCGTCGTACTGCCATCGGAGTCGGTCTGCAAGCGTTGATCAAGCAACAAAGCGGCCAGATGGCCCTTGTCGCGCACTAGCGCATAGAGTGCGGGATCAGCATACATGCCTGCCGCAGCCTGGCTCAAGCTGGCGGCGTTCAGCTTTGAGTTACTGTCTAGGGATTGAGCTATGCGGCGTAAACGATCCCAATACTGAATAGCAGAGACATTGCCCGCGTCGAAATCCATCCTCCAGACTAAATAATCGGCCCAGCCGATGGTTCTCCAAGCTTCCTCGGGCGCAAGCGCCCAGCGCGGCGCGGCGCGTAACGCGCCGCTGATCCATAGATTGAGCGCTTCGCGCATGAGCAATTGATCGGGTGGCGCGGTGGGGTCGGCGCGCGCCACGATAGCGCCAGAAGCCAGCGATTCGCTTGTCAACACAGAAGTCGCGTCATTGGCTACCACGATTGCTAATATCTGCACGCTAGCCGCGCCATTGGGAGCTGCGCCAAAGTAACTCTCCAACGACAGAACATTGCGTCCGATGCTCTTGGCCCACGTTTCGGTATTTTCATAGGCAATGCCAGGCGCGAGCAACACATTCACGCTGTTCTCACCCTGGCGTATTGCGTATCCCCGATATTGGCCTAGAGCGATGACAGCATCGAGCAAGTCGTCGAGCGAAGTCAGCCGGTAAGTTGCTTCATCCGCGCCATCCGGCCACGGCGTATAGATAGGCCACCCCTGGGGCGACTCGATGCGCACCTGAACGCCCACTGGCAACTCACCGGGTTGATCGAGCCATGTCGCCGGAAAGATGAACAGCGACCGCGTCAAGAGCAACGCGTGGTTGCTCTGCACAAAAGAGGGCGCTGCGCCATCGTTCCCGGCGAGCTCGATACTGTAGGTAATGCTCAGCGAGCCATTCTCGGGCACAACTATTTGCCAGCGTTCAAAAGGATCATCAGCTCGATTTTCTTGCTGACTCAATGTAATGTCTTTGCCGCCAACGGCCTTCACCTGTATCCAGCGCACTTGTTGATCGAGGTTCTGGGAAGCTCCCCATGTGCGAGGCATAGCCAGATCGAGATTACCGGATGGCAGCTCGGAAAATACAGCTTGGACGACGACGCGTTTTTGGGCTGGTTCTGCCAAGTTGATCGTGTAACGGGCCGAGATTGTTGGGGATGTAGCGACCCCACACCCAGACAATCCGGCGCCGAGACTGAGCAATAACAACAGCAGTATCCGACCAATGAGGTTCATGCAATCATTCTTCATGGCTTTATCCAGAGAGGTAAATTGTGGCGAGGGGCGCAAACAATCGCGATGTGATAATCATATTTGATGGAATTATAACGTTCCGCTCTAGCGTGGTCAAGGCGTGAGGCCCGCTCAGCTTGGATTCGGCCTTTTGCCATTTGACTTCTTAGCCTGGCTGCGTACAATAGAATTGTGGCAACATAAAAAGGAGAAGAGATATGCCTATCCGTCTTGGCCCCCTGGAGTTGGTTCTGATCCTAGTGATCGTCCTGGCCATCTTTGGCGCTGGCAAGCTGGCTAACCTCGGAGGTGCCTTGGGCAAAGGGATCAAGGACTTTCGTAAGGCCGTCAAGGATGAATCGGCTGAAGATCAGCAAAAGAAAGACGAGTCGGCCTGAAAGCACCGGTAGGATCGTGTTGTCGCGCGCAATAAGCGAGGAGAAGAAAAATGCCATTTCGCATGGGTCCCATGGAGCTGGTAATTATTTTGGTCATCGTCATCATCATCTTTGGCGTAGGCAAGTTGCCAGAGATTGGCGGCGCTTTGGGCAAGGGGATCAAAGAGTTCAAAAAGGCATCCAAGGACCTCGAAGAGGTCAATGGCGAACTCAAATCAATTGCTGAGCCTGAGAAGAAGGACGAGGCCAAGTAGCGTGCAGGGGCTGCCCTGTATGTAAAGAGGCGCTGCCCGGCAGAGCGATCTTGTTGATTGCATGCCGGGCTTTGTTTATGTATTGAGGCGCTGCTTGCTCACGGCCAGAGCCGGTCGTCCGAAAGGGGCCTGACCCCAGAAAGAAGGGACGCGCATGTTCACTCTCAGTGGGTTTGCGGATGAAATCTCGCCCGATCTCGCGGTGCAACTCGATGTGTTGGAAGAGCTAGGGATCAGCTATATCGAACTGCGCGGTGTGTGGGGCAAGAACGTCCTGGCGTTAAGCGATGACGAGATTGCTGTGGTTAAAGCTGAATTGATTAAGCGCAATGTACGCCTCTCGGCCATCGGGTCGCCTATCGGCAAGATCAAGATTGACGATCCGTTCGAGCCGCATCTGCAAGATTTTCGTCGCGCGCTCTATTTGGCCGAGTATTTCGACTGTCCTTATATTCGTCTGTTCTCCTTTTTTGTACCCGAGGGCCAGGCTGATTCCTATCGCGCCCAGGTGATGAAACGGATGCGCGCTTTGCTAGATGAAGCCAACGGACGCCCGGGGGTGCGTTTGCATGAGAATGAGCGTCACCTCGATGGCGATATTCCCCGCCGCTGCCAAGACCAGATGGAGACGCTGGGCTCGGAG